>JBKPMS010000001.1:0-15116 GCA_046732275.1 Actinomycetota bacterium
TACCCGGACAGCGGCAAGATCGCTTCCATGTCGCGCGAGACGCAGTTGTGGACAATCCACCGCCTCAACGAGGCGGCTGAATACTTCGACGGCGAACAGCCGAGAGCGTAGAACGCTTGACACACGTGGTACGGTCTTTGACGGCATGAACGTCCTCTTCGGCTGAGTCCTCACACCCCGTGCGCCGCCTGCGTTGGCAGGTGTATCGCGTGCGTCCGTGTACCGCCGAATCGTAGGAGTTCAAGTGTTTGCAGTTGAGGTTCAAAATTTGCGCAAGGAGTTCTTCCGCCGGGATGCGACGCGAACGCGTGGGCGCAAGCGGCGGAAGCGCGTGGCGGCGCTCGAGGGTGTGACGTTCACGATGGAGCGCGGCGAGTGCGTCGCGATCCTGGGCCAGAACGGGTCCGGGAAGTCGACGCTGGTCCGGCTCCTGTCGACATTGCTGCTGCCCGACGGGGGCACCGCGAAGATCTTCGGAAACGACGTGCTGAAGGACACTCGCGCCGTGCAGCGACTCGTCAACCGCGTGTCGGTCGAGGCGTCGTTCTTCAAGAAGATGTCGTCGGAAGAGAACCTCGCTTACGCGGCGCGCTTCTACGGGATGCCACCAAGCGCGACGAAGACCGCCATCCCGGAGATCTTGGAGCGAGTCGGATTCCCGATCGGGCGCCGGCACGAGGGCATGGAGCACCTCTCGCGGGGCATGCAGCAGAAGGTGGCGCTCGCACGCGCGCTGCTGACGTCGCCGGTTCTCCTGCTCCTCGACGAGCCGACGACCGGTCTCGACCCGCGCTCCAAGCTCGAGGTGCAGGACTTCATCCGCGAGGTCTGGACGTCGCACGACGCCACGATCTTGCTCTGCACGCACGATCTCCGAGAAGCGGAGGTGCTAGCCGACCGGGTGGGCATCCTCGACCGCGGGCGACTGATCGCGCTCGATCCGCCGGACATGCTGAAGGAGGAGTTCGAGGCCGACACGCTGGAGGAGGCGTTCTTCGCCGCGACCGGGCGGGCCTTCGAGGAAGAGGAAGACGAAGACGCAGAGCGGGGGGTGTTCGCATGAGAGAAGCAGCTGCAACCATGCGCAGCGAGTTCATCGGCCTGTACGGGATGGTCGAGCGCAACTGGTACCTCATCAAGCGCTACGCCTGGTGGGAGATCGCGTTCTTCTTCTGGACGGCCGCGAACACGCTCACGATCGTGTTCATCGCAAAGGGCGTCGAGGCGACCGGCGGTCAGGTCAACCTCGACGAGCTGACGACCATCCTGCTGATCGGCGCCGTGATCTGGTCGTACCTCGGGATCGTCTTCGAGCTGCTGATCGAGACGGTCGCCTGGGAACGTTGGGAAGGAACGATCGAGTACACGTTCATGGCGCCGCTCAGCCGTGCGGTGCACCTGCTCGGAACCGGCATCTTCGCGATCGGCTACGGGATCGTGCGCGCGTCGATCGTCTTCGTCGCGATCGCGGCGTTCTTCGGGCTGCACATGCCGAACGCCAACTTCGTGTCGGCCGTGGTGCTGATCGCGGTCGCGTCGATCTCGTTCGTCGGCATCGGGATGATGACCGCAGTCCTGCCGCTCATCTCACCGGAGAAGGGCACGCAGTTCGGCTACGTCGCGCAGGGCCTCATGCTCGTCGTCTCGGGCGTCTACTACCCGGTGTCGGTCCTGCCGCAGTTCATGCAGTGGATCGCCACGATCTCGCCGGCGACGTACGCCCTGCGGGGCGAGCGCGCGGCGATCCTCGACGGGGCAACCGTGCCGGAGGTCTGGGGCGACATCTGGCCGATGCTCGTGATCGGCGTCATCTCCGTGCCGCTCGGCATCTGGGTCTTCCGCCGCGGCGAGCTGCACGCGAAGAAGCACGGGAAACTAAAGAGGTCCGGCTGAACGGGGGAACCTCCCGGTTCCCCCGAACCCCCTCCCCTGGTCCGCTTCGCGGACAGGCCGCTCCGCGGCCGGAAAGCTGGAGAGGTCCGGCTAGCCGCCCGCCACCCGGAGCCGTTCGAGGCACTCGCGAAGACCCTCGCGCCAGTGCGGCAGCGCCGGCGCACCCTTCTCGCTGCGAAGAACGGCGTTCGCCGGGCGAGGGGCGGGCCGGCCGAGCTCCTCGCTCGTTATGCGGCGCACGCGGGTGGCGAGACCCGCCTCCTCGAAGATCGTTTCGGCGAAGTCCGCCCAGGTGCACTCGCCGGCTGCCGCCACGTGCCAGATGCCGTACGGCCGCCGGAGCAGCTCGTGGGTCGCAGCGGCGAGGTGGCCGACATAGGTCGGCGCTGTTCGCTGGTCGTCCACGACCGCGACCTCGTCACGCTCGTGCCCGAGACGGAGCATCGTCCGGACGAAGTTCGTCCCGGTCGCGCCGTAGAGCCCCGAGCTGCGCACGATCCACGCCTCCTCACCGGCCGCGCCCTCGCCGTGGAGCTTCGTGCGCCCGTATACCGACAGGGGATTCGGGGGATCCGATTCGACGTACGGCTCGGCCTTTCGTCCGTCGAAGACGTAGTCTGTGGAGTAGTAGACGATCGGCGCGCCGAGCTCGACGACATTCCGAGTCCCGCCGACGTTGATCGCCGCGGCTCCCTGCGGATCGTCCTCGGCGCCGTCGACGTTCGTCCACGCCGCGGCGTGCAGGACCACGTCGGGCACCTCGACCGGTGGCGCAGGGAACGCGACGTCCCACTGCTCGTGCGTCAACGCCACTGCGCCGGGAAACTCGTCCTGGAGCGCGCGGCCGAGCTGGCCGCCTGCGCCCGTGATCAGGACGCGGCCCGGTCCCGTTCCGACAGGATCGGTGATTTCGTGCTCCAGAGAGCGATCACCCGCGGGTCGTCCCAGCGCACGGCGTACTCGTCGGGATCCGCCGGGTCGTACTCCTGTGTGACGTGATAGAGCATCAGCACGTCCGTAAGCGCCTCGAACCCGTGCGCAAGGTGCCCGGGCATGTAGATCGCCGCGAAGTTCCCGTCGCCGATCTCCTCGCTGAACGTCTCCCCTGTCTCACGATCGAGCGCGACCACTCGGGCGCGGCCCTGAAGACAGACGAAGACGTCGCTCTGCCGCTCGTGGTAGTGGAGCCCGCGGATGGTCCCGCGGCGCGAGAACGACACGTTCGTCTGACGCACGGGCTCCGGGAGCCCGCTCGTGCGAGCGATCTCCGAGAGCCAGCCGCGCTCGTCCTCGAAGCGCCGAAGCGGAATGACCTCGGGCCGGGTCACTGGTTGTTCGCTCCGTGCCGGCGCACGAAGTCGTTGACCTCGTAGTAGGCATCGATCGACTCCCCGGCGTCGCCCCAGAACCCGTCCAGGACGTCGTACTCCATCTGACCGCGGTCGACGTACGCGTTGTTCACGTCCGTGATCTCCAGCTCGCCGCGGCCGGACGGCTCGAGCGAGGGAACGACGTCCCAGACCGTCGAGTCGTAGAAGTAGACGCCGGTCACGGCGTAACGGCTGGGCGGCTCATTCGGCTTCTCGACGATCCGGACGACGCGTTCGCCGTCGAGCTCCGGTACGCCGAGATGGCGCAGATGCTTCGGATCCTCGACGTGGGAGAGAAGAATCCGGGCACCGCTCTCCTGCCGCTCGAAGTTCTCGACGGACGGCTTCAACGAGCGCTCGACGACATTGTCGGCGAGCATGACGACGACGCGATCCCGATCGACGAAGCGCTCGGCGAGGGCCAGCGCGTCGGCGATTCCGGCCGCGCGCTCCTGGTAGGCATAGAACAGGCGGTCGATCCCGTAGGCGTGGCCGTTGCCCAGCAGCCGAAAGAACTCGCCGGCGTGCGTGCCGCCGGTCACGAGCATGAGCTCGGTGATGCCGGCCCTGACGAGGGCCTCGATCGCGTAGTTCACCATGGGCCGGTCGTAGATCGGCAGCAGGTGCTTGTTCGTGATTCGCGTGAGCGGGTGGAGACGCGTTCCGCTGCCGCCCGCGAGGATGACGCCCTTCATGGCGGTGCGATGCTAAGGGACTCACGCCCGGCACCCTCGGGGCAGACGCCCGCGCGACCTACTTTCCGGCAGGCCTGAGCGCGGGGCTCGCGGGCGCGAGCGGCGACGGCTTCACCCGCACGATCCGGGCGAGCGAGGCCGGGAGCCACCAGTTCCAGCGACCGAACATCGCCATCAACGACGGCACGAGCAGCGCCCGCACGATCGTCGCGTCGACGAGGATCGCAACGGCGAGCCCGAGCCCGAACTGCTGGAGCCCGACGACGGAGCCCGCGACGAATCCCGAGAACGCGGCGACCATGATGATCGCCGCAGCCGTGACGATGAGGCCCGTCCGCTCGAGCCCGTACGAGACGGCGCGCACGTTGTCGTGCACCTCGTCCCACGTCTCGCGCATCCGTGTGACGAGAAAGACCTCGTAGTCCATCGACAAGCCGAACAGCATGGCGAAGAGGAAGATCGGGATCCAGCCCTCCACCTGCGAGAACTGATACAGGCCGAGCAGGGACTGACCCGCTCCCCACTTGAAGACCGCGACGAGGATGCCGTACGCCGCCGCAACCGAGAGCAGGTTCAGCAGCACCGCCTTGAGCGGTAGCACCACCGACCGGAAGGCGCGCATCAGCAGGAGGTACGTCAGCACGAGCACGGCCGCGACGAGCCACGGGAAGACGCCGTACGAGCGCGAGAGGAAGTCCACCCCCTGGGGCGGGCCTCCACCTGCCAGCACACGCGCAGTACGCGGGAAGCCGGCGGCAGGAATGATGTGGTCGCGCAAACGGTGCACGAATTCCTGCGAGGGCTCGTCACCGTACTCGTGCTTGCCGGCGACGATCATCTGCGCGTAGCGTCCGGTCGGGTCGACGAAGCGACGGCTCGGTCCCGCCTGGACGAACGCGACTTCGGGATCGGCACGTAGCTCGCGTTGTAGGCGGAGCGCGGCAGACCGGATCTCCGGCGAGCGAACGCCGCCCGCTCTGCCGGTATCGAGGACGATCTGCGTCGGCGACAGCCCGCCCGGCCCGACTGCCGCACGCAGGACATTCAGCCCGCGGACGGACGACGGGGTCTGTGGAATCCCCTGCGCCGAGCCGGGGGTCAGGTGCAGGTCGTACACCGGCACGGCCGACGCCACGAGGATCGCCGAGCCCAGCGCGAAGAAGAGCAACGGGCGCCGCATGATCGAGCGCGCGAGGCGCGCCCAGAAGCCGTGCTCGACGTCGGGGCCGGCAAGGTGCGGCAGGGGGACGTGCGCCCGCCGGCGGAGCCAGTCGGCCACGTGCACCCGGCTTGTCCCGCGTCGACCGTAGACGGACAGGATCGCGGGCTGCAGCGTTGCCGCCGCCAGGATCGAGACGAGCGGAATCAGGAAGCCGCCGACGCCCATCGACCGCATGAACGGCAGCGGCATGAACAGCAGCAGCGCCAACCCGATCGCGACCGTGGCGCCGGAGAAGATCACGGCGCGTCCGGCCGTCGACATCGTGCGCACGATCGCGTCGTCCTTCGAGCCGCCTCTCCCGAGCTCCTCTCTGAAGCGATAGACGATGAGAAGCGAGTAGTCGATCGCGATGCCGAGGCCGATCAGCTGTACGAGATTCGTCACGTACGTGGCCATCGTCATGTAGTGCGCGACGATGTAGACGATCCCGAGCGTGCCGGTGATCGTCGCCGCGGCGAAGAGGAACGGAATGGTCGCCGCGAACGAGAGGCCGAAGACCGCAAGCAGCACGATCAGGGCGATCGGCAGCGCGATCGACTCGCCCTTGGCGAGGTCGCTGCTGAAGATCGGGTCGAGGTCGTGCTGGATTGCCGGCTGTCCCGTCACGTAGGCGTCGACCCCGGGCGGCGCAGCGAGCCGGCGGCGGATGTCGTCGGTGTAGTTCTTCGCGTCCGCCAGGTTCAGCGTCGAGAGGATGCTCCCGTACAGAACGCCGCTCCGCGTGTCGCGCAGCGCGGTCGCCTGTCCGGTCGGCACCGCCTTCGCCGCCTGCTGCGGGCTCCGCTCAAGCTTGAGCCTCACGCCCGCCGTCCCGTCGCGAATCTTGTAGACGACGAGGAACTCGCCGTCGCTCCGGTCGCCGAAGTGCTCCTGCAGGATGTGCCGCGCGCGCTCCGAGTCCGTCCCGGGGACCGTGAATGTGTTCGACAGCAGCGGGCTGATCTTCGAGCTCGCGTAGCCGCCGGCGACGAGGACGGCGAGCCAGAAGCCGAGGATCGGCCAGCGGAAGCGCAGGACGACGCGTGTCCAGCTCGCCACGTCTGAACAGTAGAGGCGAGGGGTACCTTAAGGCGATGGACAAGCCCAAGCGTGATCTAGAGAGCGCTGCGGCGGAGATCGAGCAGCTCTTCGCCGACCTCTGGCAGGTCTTTCCCTTCTCGCGCGGGGTGCGCCGCGTCTACCGGCCCCAGGTCGACGTCTACCGCACCGACGACCCGCCGTCGCTGATCGTCGTCGTCGAGCTGCCGGGCGTCGACCCGGCCGAGGTTCAGCTCGTCGCGTCCCCGCGGGCACTGCTCGTAGCCGGCCGTCGCCACCGTCCCAAGGATTTCGGCCACTACCAACAGATGGAGATCGACTACGGACGGTTCCAGCGGCAGGTCACGCTCGCCGAGGACGTCGATCCCGACGAAGCGACGGCGACGTACGAGCGCGGGATCCTCACGGTCCGGCTCCCGATCGCGCCGAAGCCGGCGCCGCGCGAGAGCATCTCCATCGAGGTCACGACACGATGAGCGAAGCGCTCATCGACGTCGAGGAGCGCCAGGACGAGCTCACCTTCCCGGCGACGCTCCCGGTGCTGCCGCTGAAGGAGACCGTCGTCTTCCCCGAGTCCGTGACTCCACTCGCCATCGGCCAGGAGCGATCGATCAAGCTCGTCGAGGACGTTGTCTCGGGCGACCGTGCCCTTGCGCTCGTCACGGTGAGGGACCCAGAGGTCGAGCAACCAGGTTGGGACGACCTCTACACCGTCGGAACTGCCGCACTGATCCACAAGATGATCAAGGTCCCAGACGGGACGCTCCGCATTCTCGTGCAGGGCACGCGACGGATCCAGCTCGACGTGCCGGGCCAGACGGACCCCTATCTGGTCGGAGAGTTCGTCGAGTTGCCCGACGAGCTCGAGGAGACGCCGGAGGTCGAGGCGCTGACGCGTAACGTGCAGAACCTGTTCGGGCGCGTCATCGGCCTCGTGCCCTATTTGCCCGAGGAGCTCCAGGTCGCGGCTTCAAACGTCGAGGATCCCAGTGCGCTCTGCAATCTCGTCGCCTCCACGCTCCGGCTGAAGACCGACGAGAAGCAGCGGCTGCTCGAGCTAACCGATGTCGCGGCTCGGCTGCGCGAGGCCTCGGCAATCCTGAATCGCGAGCTCGAGGTCCTCGAGCTCGGCTCGAAGATCCAGTCCCAGGTACAGGAGGAGATGGAAAAGGGGCAGCGGGAGTTCTTCCTCCGCCAGCAGCTGAAGGCGATCCAGGAGGAGCTCGGCGAGGGTGATGCGGATCAGGCGGAGATCAACGAGCTGCGGGCGAGCCTCGACGAGCTCGACCTGCCTGAAGACGTGCGCAAGGCCGCCGAGCGTGAGCTCGGCAGGCTGGAGAAGCTGCCGTCCGCAGCAGCGGAATACGGCGTCATCCGCACTTACCTCGACTGGCTCGTCTCGCTTCCGTGGAACAGAACGACCGAGGACAACCTCGACCTCGAGCATGCACGCCGCATCCTGGACGAAGACCACTTCGACCTCGAGAAGGTCAAGGAGCGGATCCTCGAGCACCTCGCGGTCTCAAAGCTGAAGAACGACCTCTCCGGCCAGATCCTCTGCTTCGTCGGCCCGCCGGGCGTCGGGAAGACGTCGCTCGGCCAGTCGATCGGCCGCGCCCTCGGCCGCAAGTTCGCACGCCTGTCGGTCGGCGGCGTCCGAGACGAGGCTGAGATCCGCGGCCACCGCCGCACGTACATCGGTGCGATGCCCGGCACGATCATCCGGACGATCCGGGACGCGGAGTCGATGAACCCGGTCCTGCTGATCGACGAGATCGACAAGATGGGGACGGATTTCCGAGGCGACCCGGCGAGCGCAATGCTCGAGGTGCTCGATCCGGAGCAGAACAAGACGTTCCGCGATCACTACCTCGACTTGCCGTTCGATCTCTCGAAGGTCCTCTTCATCTGCACCGCAAACACGCTCGACACGATCCCGAGCCCGCTGCTCGACCGTATGGACGTCATTCAGCTGTCCGGCTACACCGACGACGAGAAGTTCGGTATCGCCAAGCGCTACCTGCTGCCGAAGCAACTCGAAGCGCACGGGCTCGACCCCGATCGCGTGAAGGTCACCGACAACGCGATCCGCCTCGTCACCCGCGAGTACACGCGGGAAGCAGGTGTGCGGAGTCTCGAACGGCGCCTCGCGGACGTCCTTCGCAAAGCCGCACGGCAGATCGCCGAGGGAAAGACGCGCGCAACAACAGTTCGAATCGACGAGCGCCGCGTTCGTTCGTGGCTCGGCCCGCGCCGCTTCGAGGGCGAGGTGCGCAAGCGCACTTCCGAGCCCGGCGTAGCTACCGGCCTGGCGTTCACCGCCGTCGGCGGCGACGTCCTCTTCTTCGAGGCCACTGCATACCCGGGCAAGGGGCGGCTGACGATCACGGGGCAGCTCGGCGAGGTGATGCAGGAGTCGGCGCAGGCCGCGCTCTCGTGGGTACGGGCCCATGCCGAGCAGCTCGGAGTCGATCCCGCCTGGTTCCAGGAGCACGACGTGCATCTGCACGTCCCCGCAGGCGCCGTGCCGAAGGACGGCCCCTCGGCGGGAATCACGATGGCCACTGCAATCGCGTCGCTCGTGCGCAACCAGCCGGTCGCGGAGGATGTCGGCATGACGGGCGAGGTCACGCTCACAGGCCAGGTGCTACCAATCGGCGGCATCCGCGAGAAGGCACTCGCAGCTCAGCGGGCGGGGCTCAGGCGGGTGATCCTGCCGCGCGACAACGAACCGGACCTGCAGGAGCTGCCGGCGGAGACCAAGCGAGAGCTCGAGTTCATTCCGGTCGACTCGATTGAAGACGTGCTCACCGCGGCATTCGACGGCGCCCCACGACGGGAGAGGCGTCAGGTCAACCTGAAAGTCGCGAGCAGCCGATCGCAGGCGCGCGTATCGCCGTCGCGCTCGTAGCGGCAGAGCAGCAGATACTCGGTCTTTCCGCGCAGCACGAACGCGATCCGCTCGACGAGCTGCTTGCCGTCATGCTCGTAGTCGATGTCATAGCGCCGCGCCCGGCGGCCGCCGATCGTCACTGTCTTCGGATCGGAGAGCTTTCCCTTCTGCTGGCTCGCAACCGCGGCAGCGGCACGGTCGAGCTCGCTCACGACCTTGTTCCAGAGCTGCGGCCGGTATGCACGGATCAGGGGGAAGCGAGTGACCGAGACGACTCCGAGACCTTCCGAGACGGAGATGCTTCGCCCACTACGCACTTCCTTCCACGAAGCGGGCGCGGAGAACGAGTAGCCTGTCCCCCGAACGGGACGCTCCGTCGTTGCCGCGTTGCTGCCGCCGCAGCCGGCAACGAGCGGTAGCAACACGACGAGAACCGCCTGTTTGCGAGGATTGACGCGGGGTACGAACCGCACAAACGAACGAAAGGACAGCCGGAGAATGGCCAAGACGACGGACAAGGTATTGCAGCGGGCCGGAAGCGCAAGGCCTTACATCGAGCGAGCGTTCACGGACGAGGACGTGCGCGAGAACGTGAAGAACGCGTACGAGTCCGCGCGTTCCGTCTACAACGAGCTGCTCGGCGGGCGCGGCGCCATCCCGCTTGCGACGCGAGTCGCGACGGACCGGGAGATCCAGGAACGGCTGAAGGAAGCCATCGACGACCTCCGCGAGGCGGCTGCGCGTGTCCAGGGGAAAGAAGATCACACCGGCCGGAACACCTTCCTTCTCCTGACGGGCATCGCTCTCGGGATCCTGTTCAATCCGTTCTCCGGAGCGCAGACCCGGAAGTGGGTGTCGGACAAGGTGTTCGGCTCGACCGACGACTTCACTTACCAGGGCGGCAACTCCGGCGGAGGGTCGCCCAGCGCAAGCGTCAACTAGCCGGGCAGGCCTCTAGGGCGAGAAGTCGCCCTCGGTCGCGGTCTGCCCGGCCACGCTCATCGCCCGCTGAAGCGAGCCCGGAACCAGGCCGTCGGCGCTCGAGATGTCGTTCGCGGCAAGCAGGATTGCGCCGGGCTTGGGCGCGTTGCCGAGGCTGCGGCCCGGCGCCCAGGCCGCGCCGCCGGCGAACGCGACGTCCTGGAGATGCTGCCACGCAAGCAGGTACGAGGTCGGGTTCACGACACCGTCGTAGCCGAGATAGAGAAGGCTGACCGGGTGAATCTCGAAGTGGAGGTGGTACGGCGTTCCCTGCGCGTCTCCCGTGTTGCCGACGAAACCGAGGACGTCCCCGGCCTTCACCTTGTTTCCGTTCACCGCAAGCGGCGTGAACGCGGAGAGGTGCGCGTAGTAGAAAAGGTTCCCCTGCCCATCGCGTAGCCACAGTCGGTTTCCACCGACCGGGTTCCACCCGACGGAGAAGACAACGCCGGAGGCGCAGGCGAGAATGGGCGCGCCGAGCGGGGCGAAGATGTCGTCCCCGTGGTGCCAGCCACCGGAGACGTCGCCCCGCGGCGCCTTGAAGGTGTTGCCGAACGACGATGGACCGTAGACCGGGAAGACGTAGCCTCCGGCGGTCAGCTTCGGCGTGATGTCCGGAGGCTCTAGCACCGGCGGCAACCCCGGCGTCGGCTCCGGCGCAGTCGTCGTCTTCGGTTGTTCAGGCTCGGTCGCGTTCGTCTGAGCCGGCGGCGGCGGCTTCTTCGCGGGCGGCGGCGGCTTCTTCGCGGGCGGCGGCGGCGGCGCTGCCTGGGCCGCAACCTCCGCATAGCCGATGACAATCGTTGTGCCTGCAGGCAAGCCGCCGTGCTCTGCAGAGAGTTGGATCTGCAGACCCGTAACGCTGCCGCGGTAACCGGAGGTCGCGCTCCCGCTCACGCCGCCTGATACAGCCGTCAAAGACCCCCAGTCGGCTAGAGCAACGGACGCGCCCGGCGCAACTGCCTGACCCAGCGCGACGAGCCCTGACACAGTCGACCCGTTCACGTTGCCGGCGCCGCCGCCCGCACGAGCGTCCGCGTGGGCCTGCGCGACGATGCTCGCCGCCGTGATCTCACCGTTGAAGATCGAGAGCCCGCTGACTTCCGCCGATGCGTTGGCCTGGCTCACGGCGCCGGGGGCAGCGGACACGCTGGCGTTTGCCGAGCCGGCGGTGACGATCGATGCGCCCGTCGTCGGGTCCGTGCCGTAGGCAAAACCGCCGCTGAACTGGACCTGATCCCCCGGCGCGCTGATCGCGGGCGTCGCGCCTCCGGCCTGACCCGGGGCGAGGACGCTGATCGCCTGCGCCCTGGCGGTCGCCTCGGCGGCCTGCGCGCCGTGTCCCGCGGCACCGGCGGCCGCGTTCGTCAGCAAGGGCAGGACGACGAGCAGGGCGAATGGCGTGCGCCTCAGCACGACGCCTCATTATGCCGAGCTACCGAACCAGCGACTTCTCGGACAGCCTGCCGCCGAACACTTCCTCCTGGTTTCCGCCCAGGCTGCGCGTGTCGATCCACAGCGGATGGGCGACACCATCGGCCACGGCCAGTCCCGGGTACCCACCCCAGCCGCCCGAGTCGCCGTAGCCGGAGATCAGCGCATCCGCCCACAGCACCTGGGAGTTTGCAGAGCTCGGTGAGGCGCGGACGGGCGTCGACCACCGGCGCCCATCGCTCGACGTCGTGCACGAGAACCACGCGCTCTTCCTCGCCTGGTCGCCAGTCGTGTCGTAGTAGCACGCCCAGAGGACGCCGGTCCGAGCGTCGATCGCCGAGATGGGCCAGAACTGGTCAGCCTTCTTCTCTCCGGGCCCGACGCGTTGGCGGAAGAGCGGCTCGAGGGCCGAGTTGAAGGCGGCAACGGCGACGTCCTGCGTCCCGTCGGCTCCGGTCGTGGCATAGGTGACGAATACGCGATTCTCTTTCGTCGTGACCGAAGGGTTGGGCCCGAGGCAGCGCAGCGATTGCTGCGGAAGAACGAACTTGCCGAAGACGAGGCACGTCGCAGCCTGGTTGCCGGGCAACGGCGCGGCACGCCGGACGGCGAAACGCCGTCCGCCGTCGGCCGACCGTCCGATCCAGACGCCGTTCGCGTCGACTCCCGCGATGTAGACGTTGCGGCCGGCGCCGACCGTGATCGATACGAGCTGGGGCTGGACGAGACGCCGATCGACAGGCTTCGGCGAAGACCACGTCTTGCCTCCGTCGCGGCTCGAGCTGATCACGGTCGTCTGGTACTTCCGACCGAGCAGCCGTGACCAGGCCGCGTACACCGTCCCGTCCTGTCCGACGGCGATCGCCGGCTTGTCGTCGAAGCCGAACCCGACGGCGGGCTTCGTCACACGACGCGGAAGCCACTTGCCGTCGGGCCCCGCGCGCGACGCCACGACGAGGTACGGCGTCAGATCCGGCCCCTGCGAGCAAACGCTCTTCTCGGTGTAGGCGACGTACTGCCGGCCGTTCGGAGCGATCGCGGCGGCCGGGTCGCCCCAGGCGCAGGTGTCAGGGTTGAGGAGCGGGCCGCGCTGCGTCTTCCAGGTGCGCCCGCCGTTCGTCGAGCTGTAGACCCGGATCTCCGGCTCGAGGGTCTCGTTCGAGGCCGCCAGGACAACCTGCGGATCCGACGAGTTCATCGCGACCGCGACTTCGGTCTGCAGGCCGGGCGCCCGGGAGAGGTTCTGTACGTTCGTGGCGGCGGCGCGCCACGGGCTCGCCACCTTGTCGGCCGTGAAGAAGTAGATCGCGCCGAGCGCGGCCGCCGTCAGGCCCAGGACGACGACGGCTTCGAGGGCCAGGCGCCGCCGCGCCCTGCGGCGAGACTTTTGCTCGAGCGCGGTCCCGACGGTCATCCACTCCTTAGACGCGCGCAGCCGGAGAAAAGCAGTTCGATGTCGCCGGCTCAGCCCTCAGTCGCCTGCGAGCTGCTTGCGCGCAAACGCGCGAAAGCGCTCACGCGCGGCGGGATCCGGCCCGAGCGGCTCCTCGTCTGTGTATCTCGGGTCCGCCGCGATCTCCTCGGCGACGGCCCGGACCTCACGATGGAGCGCCTCGTGATGCTTCGGGTCCTCGAGCAGCGCGTCGACCCACGTGCGGTCTGCGTCTTTTGGCGTTCGTTCCTGCTCGAACAGCAGCTCGCCGAGGAGAATGCCGACCCTGATGTAGGCGAACGTCCGGAACGCCAGGATTCGGTGCGGCGATCCGATCAGCCGATCGATCTCGGGATCCTCGGCCTGGATCTGCGCGACGATCTCGCCGACGGGCTCGTCGACGAGCGGCAGCCATACCTCTTCCGGCCCCGGCATCCGGCACAGGATAGACCCGGTGGCTTCGCTACGAGCCCGACCCGCGCGACGGTAGCGCGATCTGCACCGCAACGACGACGAGCAGTCCGGCGAACAGACGCCGTAGCGTCGCGCCCGATAACGCCTCGGCGAGTACGACTCCTGCCTGGGCCGTCACGGCCGCAGCGATCCCGAGAACGACGGCCGCCCGCCAGCGCACGTTGCCGTAACGGGCCTGCCGCCATGTTCCCACGAGCACGGTGGGGATGATCGCGAGCAACGACGTGCCGATTGCCTCGTGCTGGTCGAGCCCGAGCGCGACGAGCGTCGGCACGAAGAGAATCCCGCCCCCGACGCCGAACATGCCTGCGAGCACACCGGCCGCAAGACCCAGCAACACCGCTACGACATACGTCACTTCACGAACAGCCAGACTGCGATCCCGATCAGGAACGCGGCGAAGAGAAGCTCGATCGTCCTCGTGCGCAGACGCTGCTGCAGCGCCGTCGCTCCCGCGACGGAGATCGCAGCGGGAATTCCGACAAGCGCTGCGTAACCCGGACGGACGTCCCCGTGAACTGCGTACGCGACGACCCCGGAGACCGCGGTGATCCCGATCGCGGCAAGCGAGGTCGCCGTCGCCGGCCTCGCTTCGAACGAACAGAGAAGAAGCAGCAAGGGCACGATCACGATGCCCCCGCCGACTCCGAACAGCGCGCTGAAGAAGCCGGCGGCAAGGCCGATGAGAACGAGCCGCACGCGCCTATTCTTGCAACGTGGATCCGCTGGCCCGTCTCGCCGAAGATCCATCGCGGGCCGCACTGTTTCTCGACATCGACGGCGTGCTCGCACCGATCGTACCGCGGCCGGAGGATGCGCGCGTCCCCGACGAGACGCGGGCCGAGCTGCGGCGCCTCGCAGCGCGGTATGCCCTCGTGGCGTGCATCTCGGGCCGCGCGGGCGCAGACGCGGAGCGCGTAGTCGGAGTCCCCGACGTCGTCTACGTCGGCAACCACGGGCTCGAGCAGAGCCCTGACGCGCCGGCGTGGACGACGCGATTGCGCGCGTTCCTCGAGGGTGTCGACTGGCCGGCGCTCGAGGACAAGGGGCTCACCGCCGCCTTGCACTACCGCGGGATCGCGGACGAGGAGCGTGCGCTCGTCCGGCTCGAGCAGATCGCGGCGGCAGCACGCAGCGACGGCTTCCGCACGCGGTTCGGAAGGAAGGTGCTGGAGATCCTGCCCCCGATCGCCGCGAACAAGGGCACCGCCGTCCTCGCGCTGCTGGCAGAACGCGGGCTCGACCGCGCCTTGTACGCCGGCGACGACACGACCGACCTCGACGGGTTCCGGGCACTCGAGAGTCTCGACCTCGCCGTGCGCGTCGCCGTCGCGTCACCGGAGAGCCCGGAGGAGCTTCGCGCGGAGTCCGACATCGTCCTCGCTTCGCCCGCGAAAGCGCTGGCGATGTTGACGCAGCTCTAACTTCGGACGCGCTCTTCGCTCTCAGCGTCGAAGAGATAGATCTTGTCGCGCGGGACGGCGCGCGTACGACTGGAACACCATCGCGATGTCGCGCGCCACGGGCGCCACGTTGTTCACGACGCGATCGCCGATCAAGAGGCGTCCGTCTGAGATCGGCTCGAGACCCGCGATCATTCGCAGCGCGGTCGGTGACGGCCCCGACCAGGTTGACGACGAGCAGAACGGCACCGAGCGTGAACAACTGCAGGGGCGCGCGCAAG
>JBKPMS010000002.1:0-5893 GCA_046732275.1 Actinomycetota bacterium
GAGCCGTGTCCAGACGTTGGCGAGGAGACGGTCTACTTCGGGGCGGCCGAGAGACGCGCCGAAGTTGAGCGCGCCCGCTGCGAACACCTTCGCGCCGGCAGTGTTCTCGTAGTACGTCATTTCTGCGGACCGTCCGGGGCCGAGGAGATCCGGAATGCGGGCGAGCACCCGCGTGTCCGGGGGCGACGAAGGTGTCCTCGCGTCGATCTCGATCCCGTAGCGCCCGAACGCGGCGCCGTCCGCGAGGCCTGTGCCGGCGAACGCCCACGGCACCGAAGCGGCGCCGACGACCGTGTAGCCGGCCTGCCGCTGGCCCTGATCCGACCCGACGTACTGCACGCCCACAACGCTCGCTTCCGGCCGTCCGAGCGAGCGCCAGGTCGCCTGCCGCACGAGCCGGCTGCGGAAGCGGTCGACGCGGCGGTAGAGGTTGTTCGCCGCGAGGAAGGCGAGGTTCCCGCCGAGGCTTCGGTAGCGCTCGATCACGTCGTAGGCGTGCGATGTCACGTACTCCTCGTGGCCCGGGAAGACGACCAGGTCGTAACGCTGCGCGAGCTCGGCGCCGCTCGAGACCGCATCGAGGTCGTCGTCGGAGAGGAAGTCCGCGCCGAGCCCGTGCCGGTTCAGCCACGCGATGAAGTCGAGGTCCCAGTCGTGGAAGCGAAACGGGACTCCGAAGTCGAGAAACGGGCGCTCGAGCTCGACGCTGCGGTGACGGGCGGTGACGTACCACGAGTCGCCCCAGCCGTCTCCGTCCGCGTCCTCGAAGTTGTACGCGGCCCACGTGTGAGTCGCCAGCACGACCGCCACGCGGTGTGCTCCGAGCCGCCGCGGCCGGACGACGAAGGGCGCATAACCGACGCGGCCGTCGGCTGCGCTCACGCGCAGGAAGTAGAGACCGCTCGGCCAGTCGCCCGCACGGACGACGCGAAGGAGCGCCGGCCGATCGCGATGGCCGCTCCAGTCGACGCGGATCGCGTCTGTCTTGGCGAGCCCGCTCGTCTTCACGTCCTGCTCGCTCGGTCGGCCCGGCGACTGGTAGGCGAACACCTGCAGTCGCAACGAACGCGCATCGGTTGCGAGCCGGACGACGGCAGCTTCACCGGGCGCGTAGCTCCGTTTCGTGAACCCGGCGTCGATCCCCTGGACACGGACGACGGGCGCGTTCTGCCGGCCGCCCGGGCCATAACGGCCGTAGACATGTCGCCCGACTTGCAGACGGAGGATGTACGTCCGGGGCTGCGTCGTCCGCGCCGGCCGCCACGCCAGTGTTCGCCTGCCGGCGTCGAGGCGACGCGACGTTTGCCAGACGACCGCCGCGCCGCCCTTTCCCGCGCTCACCATGTTCGTTGCGACCGCGGCCATGCGGACCACTGCTGGCCGCGTCAAGGTGAAGTTGACGACGGCGACGTCACGGAAGCCGTCGTCGTTCGGGGTCACCGTCGTCAGCAGCGCGCGGTCGCCGGCGAACGGCGCCGACCCGTTCGTCACGCGCAGATCGATCAGTTGCGGTCCCGGTGCAGTGACGAGCGCGGCGGCCGCGAGCAACGCGGCCGTCACAGATTCCTGCCTCCGCTTACAGTTTCCTTACCTTCCAATGAACAAGGGCACAATTGCACGGTCGATACTTGCACCGTGACGAGGCGTCTCCTCACGCTTGCGCTGCTCGCGGCCCTGGCACTGCCGGGCGCGTCGGCCGCGCGCGACCGCTCTTCGACGGACGGCACGCTCTCCGTGCGCGACGGGCGCGGCATTATCGTCGTCTCCGGCCGCGGTGGTGCGATCGGCAGCTTCGCCAAAGGTTCGGTCACGATCAGCGACCCGATCGACGGCGACGGTACGGGCCCGATCGTGATGGGCGACGATTTTCCGCCGAAGGAGCGCGACGTCGACACGACGACGTGGCGCGGAAACAAGGTCCGCTTCCGGATCATCGGCGGCACATTCACCATCCGGGTGCAGGGGCGCGGCATCAATCTGTCGTTCGTCGGCAAGGCCACTGTGAAACTGAACGGGATGGACGACCCCGACGGCGACGGCATCTTCTCCGCGAACGGGAGCGCCTACACACCGATCCCCGCCTTGCCCGTGAGCTTCCCGCTCACTGCGCAGAGCCCGTAGCCTGGGCGGCGAGATGAGCAGCAACGTGCAGTCGGTCCTCGTCGTCGAAGACGAAGCGTCGATCGCTTCGTTCGTCTCGCTGTACCTGAAGAACGCAGGCTACGAAGTTCGCACGGCAACGAACGGAACCGAGGCGCTGATCTCGGTGCAGAAGTCGCAGCCGTCGTTGATCGTGCTCGACCTGATGCTGCCGGACATCGACGGGATCGAGATCTGCCGGCGCATCCGTCAGAAGTCCGACGTGCCGATCCTCATGCTCACGGCGCGCGACGAAGACGTCGACAAGATCATCGGGCTCGAGGTCGGCGCCGACGATTACATGACGAAGCCGTTCAACCCGCGCGAGCTCGTCGCGCGCGTGAAGTCGATCCTGCGGCGCGCCGCCCCGGAACGCAAGGACCCCGAGAGCGCGGTCATCCAGCACGGCGACCTCACGGTGGACGCGGGCCGCCGCGAGGTGAAGGTCGGCGACGAGGAGGTTCAGCTCGCGCCGAAGGAGTTCGACCTGCTCTGGGAGCTTCTCGACCATCGCGGCCTCGTGCTGACGCGGGATCAGCTGCTGGAACGCGTCTGGGGCTACACCTTCGCGGGCGACACTCGCACGGTCGACGTCCACGTGCGTCAGCTCCGGCGCAAGCTTGGCGACGCATCGCCGATCGTGACCGTCTGGGGCGTCGGCTACAAGGTCGGCCCGGCCGGCCCGGCGAGGGATGCCGTAGCGAGCTAGCGGTACCTTGTAACACGCGATGCTCAGATCGCTGCGCTTTCGGCTGCCGGCTCTGTTCCTGGTCGGCATCGTGGTCAGCGGTCTGATCGCAACGGCGATCGCACTTGCCCTCTTCCAGGACTACGCCCGCCGGCAACTGCTGAAGGATCTCCGACGCGAGGCGGACGGCCTCACGCAGCTGTACGAGCGTCAGGCGATCGCCGCGAACGACACCGGCGTGCGTACGCTCAGGTTTGCGCCGCCGCAGCTCGAGCGCGCGACCGGGGACAGGATCTTCTACGTCGGGGGCGACGCTTTTCCCGGACAGGTGACGGGCCTCCGGTCGCTGCCCCAGAACACCGTCGACTGGCGCTCCGATCGCGGCCGCACCTTCGAATTCAAGCCTCCCGGCAACAATCGCACGTACCTCGCCGTGCAGCGGCCGCTGCGGCTGGCGCCTAAGGCGTCTCCGTTCGGTGCGCTCATTGTCGCCACGCCGAAGACGGAAATCACGAGCAGGCTGACTCCGCTCGTCAAGCGCCTCGCCCTCGCCTTCGTCGGAGGCATCCTCGTCGCTGGGTTGCTCGCGTGGTACCTGTCGAGGCGGATCAGCCGGCCGGTCCTCGCGCTCTCCGCCGCGACGGACAAGATCGCGCGCGGCAACTACGACATCGAAGTGCCCGACGTTCGAGGCGGGGAGATCGGACATCTCGCCGATCGGTTCTCCGAGATGGCAACGCGGCTGTCGGATGCCGAGCGGCAGGAGCGGAACTTCCTCATGAGCGTGTCGCACGAGCTGCGCACGCCGCTGACGGCGATCCGCGGGCACGTCGAGGCGCTCCGGGAAGGCGTGGCCGAGGACCCGGCCGTCCGCGCCGCGTCGCTAGACGTGATCGCGAGCGAGAGCGCACGGCTCGAGCGTCTCGTCGGCGACGTGCTTGACCTCGCCAAGCTCGAGGCGCGCCGCTTCACCGTCCTGCAGGAGGAGGTCGACATGGCGAACCTGTGCGACCAGGCATATGCGGCCTTTGGAGAGGAAGCCCGCCGCCGCCGTATCGAGTACGACAAGAACTTCGAGGCGAGCCCGACGATCGTCACGGACGGCGACCGCGTGCTCCAGATCATCACGAACCTGTTGTCGAACGCCTTCCGCTGGACGCCCGACGGCGGCCGGGTGGAGCTGGACCTGGCTGCACCGGACGGGATCGTGTCCGTCGCCGTCGGCGACACGGGTCCCGGCGTTCCGCGGGAGGAGCAAGAGCGCATCTTCCGCCCGTTCTGGTCGCGTGACGATTCGGGAACGGGCCTCGGCCTCGCGATCGCCAGGGAACTCGCCGTTGCGCTCGGCGGCCGCATCAAGCTCGACTCGCCGCCCGACGGCGGCAGCCGTTTCGAGCTCGTCCTTCCCGCCAGCCGTAGTAACTAAAGTCCGGCGCCGTGAGTGTCTCCGAGCCTGCGCGAGTCGTCGGCTTGCCGTCCCGCCGGTCGTTGCCGGCGGCCGTCCTCGTATCGCTTCGGCCTCGTCAGTGGACGAAGAACCTGCTGCTGTTCGCGGGCATCATCTTCGCGGCGAAGCTCGGCGACGCCTCGCGTTGGGCCGAGGCCGTCGCGGCCTTCGTCGCCTATTGCGCCGCCTCGAGCGCCAGCTACCTCGTGAACGACGCCCGCGACGCGCCGCACGACCGGCTGCATCCTGTCAAGCGCTCGCGCCCGATTGCACGCGGCGAGCTCTCGCCGCGTGCAGCAGAGGCGCTATCGGTCGTGCTCCTGCTCGTCGCGTTCGGGCTCGTGATCCCGCTCGGCGTCGGGTCGATCCTGTTCCTCTGTGCGTTCCTCGCGCTTCAAGCCGCGTACACCCTCTCGCTGAAGCACGTCGTCCTGCTCGACGTGATGACGATCGGCGGCCTGTTCGTCATACGCGCGGCTGCGGGTGCGGCCGCGGTCGACGTCCGGATCTCGCCGTGGTTGCTTCTCTGCACGGCTTTGCTCGCGCTCTTCCTGGCGCTCGCGAAGCGCCGCGGCGAGCTTGTGCTCGTCGGAGCGGAGGCGACGCCCGGCCGTCCAGTTCTCGAGGGCTATTCGCTCGCGCTCGTCGACCAGCTGGTGACGATCGTGGCCGCGTCGACCGTGATCTCGTACTGCTTGTACACCTTCACGGCGCGGGACTCGAAGGCGATGATGGTGACGATTCCGTTCGTCGTCTTCGGCGTGTTCCGCTACTTGCTCCTCATGCATCGCCGCGATCTGGGCGAGGAGCCGGAGGAGGTCCTGCTGCGCGATGCGCCCATCCTGCTCTGTATCGCTGGCTGGGCGGCGTGCGCGGCGGTGATCCTGGCAGTGACCTGAGCTAGGGCGTCGCCGCGTCGGTACGGCGCTCGTCCATGTGGTAGACGACGGCGCCGCGGCTCTCCTCGAGCTGCTCGACTCGGCCGACCAGCGCTTCGAGCTTCGCGAGGCGCTCGTCGACGTTCTGCCAGCCCGCCGACACGAGGTCGACGAGGAGCGCCAGATCGTCGACGCGCCCGTGCCGTTCGCTCGCCAGGTCCGTCTCGACGTGGTCGAGGCGGCGGATGACCTGGTTCGTGAGCCCACGGATCTCGGCGAGGTTCCTTCCCATCGGCTGCGCCTGCTCGCGCACGGCGTCGCCGACCTGTGACGGAAGCGTTTCCTCCAGCGCCGCGGTGGCCGTCGTCAGAGCTTCGACCTGCTCGCGGGCCTGGGCGACGAGTGACTCGAGCGCGGCGGCATCCGCACGTTCGTCGAGCCGCGCACGCGCTCGTTGCAGCGCGCCGTCGTCCATGTCGGCCAACGCTACCGTTGGCACCGGATGGAAACGAGGGAGCTCGAATACGACCTCCCGCCGGAGCTCATTGCGCAGCATCCCCTGGCGCGCCGCGACGAGTCGCGCCTGCTGGTCTACGATCGCATGTCCGAGCGGGTGGATCACCGGACGTTCGCAGACCTTCCGGACGTGATCGGTCACGCGCTCGTCGTCGTCAACGACACCCGTGTCGTTCCTGCGCGGATTCCGATCGAGCGTCCCAAGGGTGAGATCCTGTTGCTCGA
>JBKPMS010000003.1:0-41435 GCA_046732275.1 Actinomycetota bacterium
GCCGGGCGGCGCGTTACGCGTCGTCCCCCACGCTGGCTAGGCGATTCCCCGTAGGTGCCGGGGACACACCTCTACCCGCTGGTACCTCCACTGCCCGTACTGGAAATCTCCACTCTCGGACCACCTCCTTTCCGCGGTTAAGCCGCAGAATATCAGTCGTCGCCGAGGATGACGTCGCCGCGTAGGACGACCGAGAGCTCCAGGCCGCGGTCGAGGGGGAGCGTGACTGACTCGAGCGTCGGGTCGGACTGCCGCGCTTCGACGTAGGCGTCGAGCGTCTCTCCGTGCGAGAGGACGTTGTCCGCGATGATCAGCGCGCCCGGCTCGACCTTCTGGCGCGCAGCCTGAAAGAGTTGCTCGTAGTCCTCCTTCTCGGCGTCGAGGAACACGATGTCGAAGACGTCGTCGATCGCCGGGATGGTCGCGGCCGCGTCGCACTCGATCAGGCTCGTCCACTCCTCGACCCCGGCCTCGGCGATGTTGGTCCGCCAGGCCGCGGCCTTTGCCGGATCGTTCTCGAGCGATGTGACGTGACCGCCGAGGAGTCGCACTCCCGCGGCGAACCAGAGCGACGAATAGCCTCGGGAGCCCCCGATCTCCAGCACTTCGCAGTCCCACTGCGACGCGACGAGCGCGAACAGGAACTGGCCCGTCGTCCTCTGTACTGCGCGCGAGCGCTGGGCAGACGGCAGACCGCGTGCCCGCTCATCGGCGTCCTCGAGCTCGAGCCGCTCGAGCACCGCTCGCACCCGGTCGTCCAGCACTACGGCACCGTAATTGCGTCTATATCCCTCTGCACGTCGTCACGCACGAAACAGCTCGCGACGTGGTCGTTGACGACGCCGCACGCCTGCATCGCTGCGTAGACGGTCGTCGGCCCGACGAAGCGGAAGCCCGCGCGTTTGAGCTCCTTCGACAGAGCCAGCGACTCCGGCGTTGTCGACGGCAGGTCCCGGATCGTCCTCGGAGCGCGTCCCGGTTTCGGACGATGCGACCAGACGAGCTGGTGAAGCGGTGTGCCGGCCTCTCTCAGCGCGATGGTTCCGCGGGCGTTGGCGATCGCGGCCTCGATCTTGCCGCGATGGCGGACGATGCCGGCGTCCGCGAGCAGTCGCCGAATGTCTCGGCTACCGAAGCGCGCCACCTGGTCGGGATCGAACCCGGCGAAGGCAGCACGGAAGTTCTCGCGCTTGCGGAGGATCGTCAGCCACGACAAGCCGGACTGAAATCCCTCGAGGCACAGGCGTTCCAGGAGCCCGCGCTCATCCACGACGGGGCGACCCCATTCCTCGTCGTGGTAGACGTTGTAGGACGGGTCGCTCGACGTCCAGCAGCGGATCGGACCGGCGTCAGGCAACCTGGACCTTGACCATCCCGTCGACGACGCGAACCGGGAAGGTCTGCACCGGCTCCACTGCAGGCAGCGTCAGCGCCCGACCGCTTCGGATGTCGATGTTCGCGCCATGGCGCGGGCAGATCGCAATGCCGTCGTCGCAGTCGAAATCGCCCTCGCAGAGCGGCCCGTCGTCATGGGAGCACCGGTCCTCGAGTCCGAAGTACTCGCCCCCGAGGTTGTAGACGCCGACCGCGATCTCGCCGGCGTAGATGATCTTGACGGAGCACGGCGGCAGCTCCTCGACGGGGCAGACGTCGAGCTCGGGCACCGGCTACTTCAGCTCGAGATCCGCCGAAGCGCCCGCCCACTCTTCCGGCAGCGGCGTCCCCTTCGCCTTGTGAAGAGCGAGCTTGAGCGTGGAGAGGCCGAGCAGCGCACACTTGATGCGCACGGGCGTCAGCGGGATGCCGATCTCGTCGAGCAGCTCGTCGCGTGGAAGCGACGCGACCTCCGTCGCGCTTCGCCCCTGCACCATCTCCGTCAGCATCGACGTCGCTGCCTGCGAGATCGCGCAGCCGCGGCCCGAGAACTTCACCTCGTCGATCGTGTCTCCGTCCTCGCCGAAGGCGACGAAGATGGAGACTTCGTCTCCGCACAGCGGGTTCTGCCCCTCGGCGTGGGCGTCGGCATCGTCGAGCTCGCCGTGGCCGCGCGGGTTCTTGTAGTGGTCGAGGATGACCTCGCGATACATCTGGTCGAATTCGCTCATCAGCCGAATCAGCCGAGAAGCTTATGGGCCTTGTGCAGGCCTTCGACGAGGCGGTCGATCTCCTCGGGGACCGTGTAGAGGTAGAAGCTCGCGCGGTTCGTCGCAGCGACGCCGAGCTTCGACATCAGCGGCTGGCAACAGTGATGACCCGCACGGATGGCGACGCCCTCCATGTCGAGAACCTGTGCGACGTCGTGTGGGTGCACGCCGTCGATGTTGAACGAGATGATCCCGGCTCGCTTCTCCGGAGCAGGGCCGTAGCCGGTGAAGCCCGGGACGTCCGCAAGCTGGTCGAGCGCATACACGAGCAGCTCGCGCTCGTGCTGCTCGATCGCCTCCATTCCGACGTCCGTGACGTAGTCGACCGCGGCACCGAATCCGACGGCTTCGGCGATCGGCTGCGTGCCTGCCTCGAACTTGTACGGGAGCTGCCCCCACGTCGTCTCGTCGAGCTTGACCGAGCGGATCATGTGACCGCCGAGATTGAAGGGAGACATCGCCTCGAGGAGCTCCGCGCGGCCCCAGAGCGCGCCGACGCTCGTCGGGCCGCACATCTTGTGCGAGGAGAAGGCGAGGAAGTCGCAGTCCAGCTGCTGGACGTCGATCGCGTGGTGCGGCGCCGCCTGCGCGGCGTCGACCACCATGATCGCTCCCTGTTCGTGCGCCCACGCCGCGAGCCGCTCCACGGGGTTGATCGTTCCGAGGGCGTTCGAGACGAGGTTGTTCGCGACGACCTTGACGTTTCCCGCAGCGGCGATCTCGTCCAGCGCGTCCAGCCGTAGCTCGCCCTGGTCATCGAGGGGGATGGCCTTGAACGATGCGCCGGTCCGCTTCGCGACGAACTGCCAGGGGACGAAGTTCGAGTGGTGCTCGAGCTGGGTGACGACGACGACGTCGCCGGGCCCGAGGTTGTCGAGGCCCCACGCATATGCGACGAGGTTGAGGCTCTCGGTCGCACCGTGCGTGAAGATGAGCTCACGCGCGTCGGGAGCGTTGACGAAGCGCGCAACCTTCTCCCGGGCGCCTTCGTACTCGGCCGTTGCGACCTCCGAGAGCGTGTACACGCCGCGATGTACGTTGGCGTACGACGTCTCGTAGAAGTTGCGGACCTTGTCGAGCACCTGGCGCGGCTTGTGGGCGCTGACTGCCGAGTCGAGGTAGGCGAGCGGCTTGCCGCGAACCTGCTGCTCGAAGATCGGGAAGTCGGCGCGGAGCTTCGCCGAGTTCAGCTTCGTCTGCGCAGTGACCGCCACCGACTCATCGTAGCGGTGGGCCTCTACGCTCTAGCGCAGTCGGAGCTCGGCCCGCTGAGGCCCAGCCTTCAGCAGCGTCACGCGGAAGGTGCCGGGGATGCGGTAGGTCTCGCCGCGGGCGATCCAGGGCCGGCTCGTCTTGACCGTTCGCATCATCAGCGCGGCAGACCGAGCGAACGGCGGTAGATCACGGTTTTCCACGAACCGCACGAGCAGGCCGCGGAAAGGCTTCGCCCGGTACTCGATCCACCAAGAGCCTGACCCGTCCGGAGCGTCGACTACGAGCGACTGTGCGAGCTTCGACCTGAAGGTCGGCGGGGCGAGCACGTAACGTTTGGCGGCGGTGACGTGCGGCGGGGCGGGCAGCCAGCCGAGCACGACCTTCTCGTATGCGCTGAAGTCGACCATGCCCTTGCCCATCGGACTGAAGGGGTCGCCCGTCTCGTCGAAGCCGCAGTGGGCGGGGCTTACCCCGCGGCAGTCCGAGGACTGCGCGTGTCCCAGACCGAGCGCGTGTCCCAGCTCGTGGACGAGCAGTTCGACGCTCGGCTGGCGCGTGAGCATTACCTCGTGGCCGAAGGTGGCGCCGTAGAAGCCGCAGCGATTGTCGGCAATGGCATACACGACATCGTCGTACTGCGCGGCGTTGTATCCCGCTTCACCTGCGGCGAGCCGCGCGGGCGCCACGAGCGCCGAGAGGCTCCCGTTGCTGGCGTTCCCGCAGCCAGGATTGGAGGCGAAGGCCGGTAGCCAGGGCGTGACGTCGAAGTGAAGTTGCACCTGGTTGAACGAGGCAGACGTGAAGAACGCGTCCGCCTGGCGCACGACCCGCTCGACATCCGCCACGGTATAGGGCTTTGAGCCTGCTGTTGCGAGCACGATGAGCACCCGCTCCTCGCCCTTCGCGGCGGCTCCGGCCTGGAGGGGGGCAAGGGTCGCGAGGAGGGCCACCACCGCCAGGAGCGGCGTACGGACCACGGCGGGGAGTATGAGGCCTCCGCGGCTCGAACGGAAGCGGGCTTAGACGATTCTTAGGAGACGCGCTGGAGCGCGGCGAGTTGCCAGAACAGGCCTCGGTGATGCGCGATCGGCCTCAGGCCATGGTCTCGCGCCACGTGGAACATCCCCTGCACGGGATGGACGAAGCCTCGAAAGTCGCTCCCGCTGAGTCGGAGCCAGAGGTTCATGACGCCGAACGCTGCTCGGATGATCAGGTTCTCGCGCGGGAAGCTGAAGACCAGCAGGCGGCGTGTGCGGTCCGCGGCCGTGCCGACGAGCGCCTCGTAATCTGGATAGCAGCAGACGACGCGGTTCATCACCACTGCGTCCGCGGAGTCGACGTCGCGCTCGGTGACGAAGTCTCCGATCTTCCGCTCCACGCGGTCTTCGAGCCCGCGCTCGCGAGCCAACTCCGCGGCTGCCGCCTCGTATTCCGGCGACAGCTCCACGTTCGCCGCGCGATCGGCGCCGGCTTCGAGGAGTTCGATGCCGAGGGCGCCGATCCCGCCTCCCGCTTCGAGCACTGTTCCGGGTATGCCGTGGTCGCGCACCAGTCGTGCGATACGGGAGGACAGGCGATCGAGGCCGCGCTTCCGGTAGCGGCGCAATGCGCGCCGCGCGCCCTTTTGGCCGAAGACCGAGCCGTACGCCTCCGGGCGGCAGCAGGGACAGCTCACGCCTGGGGAATGCGGGCTTCGAGCGCGGCCGCGAGGGCTTCGCGCACGGGCTCGAGGCCTACGCGCGCCAGGACGTTCTCGAAGAACCCTCGGACGATCAGCCGCTCTGCCTCGCCGCGCGAGAGCCCGCGCGCCATCAGGTAGAAGAGCTGCTCGCGATCGACGCGGCCGACCGTGGCGCCGTGCGTGCAACGGACGTCGTTCGCCATGATCTCTAGTCCGGGGATCGGGACGGCATGGGTTGTCGGGGAGAGCATGAGATTGCGGTTCTCCTGGTACGCGTTCGTCTTCTGCGCGTCCCGCTCGACGCGGATCATCCCGCGCCAGACGGCCGTCGACGTGTCGCGGAGAGCTCCCTTGAACGCGAAGTCGGAGGTCGTGTTCGGGGCGATGTGTTCCTGGAAGGTGTCGTAGTCGAGGTGCTGGTTGCCGTCCGTGAAGTACGCGCCGGTGACCTGCGACGTCGCGCCCTCGCCGGCGAGGTCGTTCTGGATCCGGACCTTCCCCTTCTTCGATCCGAAGCCGCCGGTCACCCAGTCCAGCTCGGCATCGCGTTCGACGCGCGCGTGATGCGAGGCGAAGTGCCACGTCTCGCGGGAGAGGTTCTGGAGTGACACGTACTCGAGCTTTGCGCCCGCCTCCACGAAGAGCTCGGCGGCGGTGTTGGTGTACGACCGCAGGTCGGGGCTCGACGAGGCCGCCTCCTCGACGAGCGTGAAGCGTGCGCCAGGATCGGCGATCACCAGCAGGCGCCAGAAGAGAGCCCCCTCCTCGGCCGAGTTCGTGACGCGCACGTAGAGCGGCTTGTCGAGCTCCACGCCCTTGGGCACGTGGACGAGCAACCCGTGCTGCCAGACGGCGGCGTTGTGTGCCGCGAACTTCTCGTCCCAGCCGACGAGTGAGTAGAGCCGCTCGTGATCCTCGGAGAGCGGCGCGAAGGTGATGCCGTCAGGCGCGCGCTCGATCTCGACCCCGGCCTCGTTGATGGTGGCCAAGCCGGCCACGTCCAGGTCGAGCATGGTGCGCGCGGCCATCGTCCGAGGGACTGTCCCTCGGTTCTGTCCAAACGTGTCAGGGTCGAAGCCCCTCAGATCCGTAAAGCGCCAGTGCTCCTCGGTGGTGTCCGGAAGGGGTAGCGCGCGGTAGCGCTCCAGTGCTTCAGCGCGGGACACGGGGTGCGTACCTCCGGTGCAGGATGACGACGTTGCCGTCTGGATCCTTGAAGAACCCCATGTGGCAGACGCTCGAGTCGTACGTCTCGCCCATGAACTCGACGCCCTTCGACTCGAGCTCGCGGCGGGCCTCCTCGACGTCCGCGACGCGAACCGCGAATCCGGCTTCGTTCGGCTTGAACTCGATGCCCTGCTCCTCGGGGTTCCAGAAGCCGAGCGTGATGTTCGATGTCTCGACCTCGCCCTCCGAGAACTCGCTCTCCGGCAGGCCGAGCACGTCGCGGTAGAACTCGACCGCACGCCTCGCGTCGCGCGTCGGAATCGTGATGAAGTCGACCTGCTCGACGTTCACGGGCGTCGTCCGTCGTCGAAGGGCGCATAGCGGCGGTGCAACATCAGCGCGTTTCCGTCCGGGTCTTTGAAGAACGCGAAGTGGCAGACACCCGTGTCGACGGTGTCGCCGTCGAACTGCACCCCCTTCGCCTCCAGGTCGGCGCGGGCTGCGGCGACGTCCTGTACGCGGATGGCGATCCCGGCCGGGCTCGGCGCGAAGTCCTGGCCGATGCTCGTCGGGTTGAAGACGTCCAGTGTGACCTGACCGAGCCGGAACTCCATGTCGTTCTCGCTTTCCGTCTCGATCGGAAGCCCGAGCGTCTCCCCGTAGAACTCCTTCGCCCGCGGGATGTCCTGCGTCAGGACCGAGACGAAGTCGACCTTCTCGACCTGCATCACGGCATCCTTCCGTCGGAGTAGGGCGCATAGCGCCGGTGGAGCATCAGCCCGTTGCCGTCGGGATCCTTGAAGAACGCCATGTGGCAGACGCCCGAGTCGTACGGCTCGGGGAACTCGAACTCGACGCCCGCGTCGCGGAGGCGGTCCATCGACTGCTGGACGTCGCTCACTCGGAGCGCGATGCCGTACTCAGCCTGGTACTCCCCGCCGCCCTTCTGCTCGGGAGTGCTGAGCACGAGGCCGACATTCCCCGCTTCGAACTCCGGCCACTCGTCGCTCGACACCGGGTTGCGTTTCAGGCCAAGCGTCTCGCCGTAGAACCTCGAAGCGCTCGCTCGATCTCTGACATTCACGCCGATGAAGTCGGTGCGCTGCACTTCCTGGTCGGGCACCTCGAAGCGATCCAGCGGCGCGTAACGCCGGTGCAGCTGGGCGCGGTTGCCATCGGGATCGACAAAGGGCGCGCCGTGGCAGACGCCGGAATCGAACGTGTCCATCGCAAACTGCACGTCCCGTTGCTCGAGCTCGTCGCGCGCTTCACCCACGTCCGGGACGCCGAGCGCGACGGAGCCGCCGAACGTCGACAGTGCAAGCGTCAGGTTCCCGGTCTCGTACTCGACCCACTGCTCGCCCGAGGTGTTCGGGTTACGCGCGAGCCCGAGCGTCTCGCCGTAGAACGAGTCGGCTCGCGCCAGATCTTCCACCGGCAGCGCGATGAAGTCGATCCGGTTGATCTGCATCACGGCGTGGTGCCGTCGGGATACGCGGCGTAGCGATGGTGAAGGAGGATGGGGTTCCCGGACGGGTCACGAACCCCGGCGCCGTGGCATTTCCCGGAGTCCCACATGTCGTTGACCTGAACGCCCGCTGACTCGAGCTTCGCCTTCGCCTCCGCAACGTCCGGAACGCGCAAGGCGAGCGTCCCGATCGGCAGCGGCGAGAACTCGTAGTCGTGCGTGTGCGGAGTCATCACAGCCAGCGTGACGTTGCCGGCCTCGTACTCGATCCAGTCATCGCCCGGCGAGTTCGGGTTCTGTTCGAGCCCGAGTACGTCTCCGTAGAACTTCTTCGCCTCCTCGATGTCCTTGACGGGAACCCGGATGTAGTCGACGCGCTCGACGTCGATGGTCAACCGACGGACCCCTCCATCTGCAGCTGGATCAGCCGGTTCATCTCGACGGCGTACTCGAGGGGCAGCTCTTTTGTGATCGGCTCGACGAACCCCGACACGATCAGCGCCGAAGCCTCCGCCTCCGAAAGCCCGCGAGACATCAGGTAGAAGAGCTGCTCCTCGCCGATCTTCGACACGGTCGCCTCGTGGCCGATGTCGACGTCGTCGGCGTCGATCTTCATGTACGGGTACGTGTCGGAACGCGACTGCTCGTCGAGGATCAGCGCGTCGCAGACGACCTTCGACCTCGAGCCCACGGCGCCCTTCGCCACCTCGAGCAGGCCGCGGTACCCGGCGCGGCCGCCGTTCTTCGAGATCGACTTCGAGGTGATCACGGAAGATGTCTTCGGTGCCATGTGAACCGCCTTGCCGCCGGCGTCCTGGTGCTGGCCGTTGCCGGCAAAGGCGATCGACAGCACCTCGCCGTGCGCTCGCTCGGCCATGAGCCAGATCGCCGGGTACTTCATCGTCAGCTTCGAGCCGAGATTCCCGTCGACCCACTCCATGGTCGCGCCTTCGTACGCGACCGCGCGCTTCGTCACGAGGTTGTAGACGTTGTTCGACCAGTTCTGGATCGTCGTGTAGCGGCAGCGGGCGTCCTTCTTGACGATGATCTCGACAACCGCGCTGTGCAGCGAGTCGGTGGAGTAGATCGGCGCGGTGCAACCCTCGACGTAGTGCACGTACGCGCCCTCGTCGACGATGATCAGGGTCCGCTCGAACTGACCCATGTTCTCCGCGTTGATGCGGAAGTAGGCCTGGAGTGGCATCTCGACGTGCACGCCCGGCGGGACGTAGATGAACGAGCCACCCGACCAGACGGCGGAGTTCAGCGCAGCGAACTTGTTGTCGTTCTGCGGGATGACGGTGCCGAAGTACTGCTTGACGAGGTCCTCGTGCTCGCGCAGGCCCGAGTCCATGTCGAGGAAGATCACGCCCTGCTTCTCGAGGTCTTCCTGAAGCTTGTGGTAGACGACCTCGGACTCATACTGGGCGCCGACACCGGCGAGGTACTTCTTCTCCGCCTCCGGAATGCCGAGCTTGTCCCAGGTGTCCTTGATGTCCGGTGGGAGCTCCTCCCACGAGGACGCCTGCTTCTCGGTCGGCCTGATGTAGTAGTAGATGTTGTCGAAGTCAATCTGGGTGAGGTCACCGCCCCACATCGGCAGCGGTCGCGCCAGGAAGTAGTCCAGCGACTTGTGCCGGAACTTTCGCATCCACGCCGGCTCCTTCTTGTGCTCGGCGATCGCCTCGACGACCTCGTGCGAGAGGCCACGGCCGGACTTGAAGAAGTACGCCTCGGCCTCGTCGGGATTCGAGAAGCCGTAGCGGTAGTCCTCGCGGATCTGCTTGACGACTTCGGTCTCAGTCGGCAACTGCTGTCACCTCCGGCATAAACGCTTCGTATCCCTCGGCTTCGAGCCTGTGGGCGAGCTCCGGCCCGCCTTCCTCAACGATACGTCCACCTACCATCACGTGCACGAAGTCGGGCTCGATGAAGTTGAGGATACGCTGGTAGTGGGTGATCACCAAGGCGCCCATGTCAGGACCGACCAATTCTTTTACCCCGTTCGCGACGATTCTCACCGCGTCGATATCGAGACCTGAATCCGTCTCGTCGAGAACGGCGATCCGCGGCTTCAGCATGGCGAGCTGCAGGATCTCGATTCGCTTCTTCTCGCCGCCGGAAAAGCCGTCGTTCAGATACCGCGAGGCGAGCTCCCGGGAGACCTTGAGCCGATCCATCTGCGCGAGCAGCTCCTTGCGGAACTCGGGGATCGGGATCGGGTCGTCCTCGCCGCCCGCCCGCGCCTTCCGGATCGAGTTGATCGCGCTCCTGAGGAAGTTGGTCACCGTGACGCCCGGCACCGCATGGGGGTACTGGAACGCGAGGAAGAGGCCGCGCTGGGCGCGCTCGTCCGCCCCCATCTCCACCATGCTCTCGCCGTCGAACAGGATGTCGCCGTCCGTGATCTCATAGGCCGGGTGGCCCATGAGGGCATAGGCGAGGGTCGACTTCCCGGAGCCGTTCGGCCCCATGACGGCGTGGACCTGGTCGGTATTCACCGCGAGGTCGACGCCCTTGACGATCTCGGTGCCGTCTTCCAGAGCGACGTGCAGATTTTTCAGTTCGAGCAGCGCCAACTTTGTAACATCCTTTACCGCCTTGGAAAGCGGCCTTCGCGGCTTGCTAGTAGCCCCATCGTAGCCAACGCCATCCCGGCCCCGAAGAGGCCGCGCCGGAGCCGCAGCCAGGTCCAGGCGGTCGTCTTGCGCGAGCGGTCGTCGAACCGTCCGTGTGCCCCTGGATCGCCGGGAAGGGGCTGAAACAGGTTGTCCGGTGAGTCGCTCGGCTTGAGCTCCTGGGTGTGCTGGGACCGCCAGCCGTTTCGCAGGAGGATGCGATCGCCGATGCGGGGCGAGAGCTTCTGGCCCCACAGGAGCTTCTGCGCGCCCCAGCCGATCGGCAGCTCCCGGACCGGCCGCTCGCAGCAACGGACGACCGCTTCCGCGAACGGCTCCGGCTGGTAGATCGGCGGAACGGGCTGCGGCTGCAATCCGAGCTTCTCGCGGGCGCGGTCGAACTGCGGCGTGTTGATCGCCCCCGGAAGGATCACGGAGACGTCGACGCCCGCCTCTTCCTTTTGGAGCTCGACGCGGGCGCTCTCGAAGAACGTGCGGAGAGCGGCCTTTGACGAGCAATAGGCGGCCTGCAGCGGGATGCCGCGATACGAGAGCGCGGAGGCGACCTGGATGAAGGTGCCGTTGCTCTGCCGCAGGTGCGGCAGTGCAGCCCAATAGCCGTAGACGCCGCCGAAGAAGTTGACGTCGAAGACGCGCCGGAGCTCGTCATCGGACAGTCGGTGCGTCTCGGCGTAGACCGTCACCATCCCGTTCGCGATGTACGTGTCGATCCGCCCGAAGCGCTCGACCGCCGCCGCCACAAGCCTGTCGACCTGGTCGCGGTCGGCGACGTCGGTCTCGAGGACGAGTGCCTCGCCGCCCGCGGCCGCGATGTCTGCGCCGGCCGCGTCGAGAGCTTCCGGCGTCCGCGCGCCGACGGCGACCTTCGCGCCCCGTCGCCCGGCCGCGACGGCGATCGCGCGGCCCAGGCCGTAGGAGCCTCCGGCGATGACGACCACCTGGTCGGACAGAAGCCTTTTCTTCCGCACTTCGCCGTCCGTCTTTCCCACGCCCGGGTCGCCAAACCGCTACTCTGAACGCATGCCCAATGTCGGCCCGTGGGAGATCATCCTCCTACTCCTGTTGGCGCTGCTTCTGTTCGGCGCCAAGCGACTCCCGGAGATCGGAAAGTCGATGGGGCGTGGGCTCCGGGAGTTCAAGGACTCTGTCAGCGGCAAGGATCAAGACGATGAGCCGGCCGAGCTGCCGATGCAGACGACCGACGCCACCGTCAGCGCGCGCGAGCGCGAGCGCGACCCCGCCTAAATCTCGCGCATGAAGCGGCTGCCGCGGCGCCTCCGTCACGGTGAAGAGGCGACGCTCGTTGAGCATCTCGATGAGCTGCGGACTCGCATCTTCGTCGCCCTCGGAGCTCTCGCGGTCGGCTTCGCGATCGCATTCGTATTCAGGGGCGATCTGCTCCACTGGCTCAACGCCCCGCTGCCGGCCGACAAGCAGAAGCCGATCACGCTCAGCGTTGCCGAGCCGTTCCTGACCTCGATGAAGGTGAGCCTGCTGGCCGGGCTTGCCCTCGCGTTCCCGATCGTCCTCTGGCAGCTCTGGAGCTTTCTCGCGCCGGCCGTCGAGCCGCATGCCGAGCGAACCGTGCTGTTGTTCGTCTTGCTCGCCACGGTGCTGCTCGTCGCGGGCGTCGCGTTCGGTTATTGGATCGTCCTGCCGAAGGCGGTTCACTTCCTGACCAACTTCGACGACCAGTACTACAACTCGCAACTTCGAGCGAGGGACTACTACTCGTTCGTGATCACGGTCCTGCTCGCAATCGGGATCGTCTTCGAGCTGCCGATCTTCCTGCTCGCGCTGGTGCGACTTGGCGTTATGACGCCGGACACGCTGCGCAGCAACCGCCGGCTCGGCTACTTCATCGTCGCCGTCGTGGCCGTGTTGCTTCCGGGCGTCGACCCGGTGACGACGACGTTCGAGATTCTTCCGTTGATCGCGCTCTACGAGGCGTCGATCTGGCTTGCGATCATCGTCGAGCGCAGAGCGGTGCGAGCGCAAGCGGCTAGCCTTACCGACCCGTGAACCGCGTTCTTTCTGCCGATTGGGTCCTGCCGATCGACGGTCCGCCGATCGAAGACGGAGCCGTTGCGATCGAGGACGGCCGCATCGCCGCCGTAGGGCCCGCGGACGAGCTCGGTCCGGCCACTCACCACGAGGACGCGGCGATCTTGCCCGGCTTCGTCAATGCGCACTCTCACCTCGAGTACGCCGTGTACGCCGGCTTCGGCGACGGGCTCGGCGACTTTGCCGAGTGGATCAGCCTCCACATCGAGCGCAAGGCTCGGATCGGCTGGGCCGAGTACGTCGACATCGCCCGGCTCGGAGCCGCGCGATGCCTCGCGTCCGGGGTGACCACCGTCGGCGACTGCAGCTACAGCGGTGCGGCCGCGGCAGCGTGCGCGGAGCTCGGCCTCCGGGCGAATGTGTACCTCGAGGTCTTCGGCTCGGACGTCTGCGCAGCGCTCGAGCACTTCGCGGAGGTCAAGGAACGCGTCGAGCCGGCGTTTTCGGACCGGGTGCGGCCCGGGATCTCACCGCACGCGCCCTACTCCGTCTCGCTCGACCTCTACCGGGCGTGTGGCGAGCTGGGACTGCCGCTCGCGACGCACATCTCCGAAAGCCCTGCAGAGGTGAAGTACGTCCTTCACGGGGAGGGGCCGTGGGGGGCCTATGCAGACCTGCTCGTCGAGCCGCCGGGAGAGACGGGGACGCGCCTGCTGGCGAAGCACGACCTCCTCGGCCCGCACGTCGTCGCCGCGCACTGCGTCGTCCTCGAGCCGGACGAGATCGATCTGCTCGCCTCCACCGGCACCGGCGTCGCCCACTGCCCGCGGTCGAATGCCGCCCTCGGCTGCGGAATCGCTCCGGTTGCGGAGGTGCGTGAGGCGGGAGTGCGTGTCGGCGTGGGCACCGATAGCCCGGCCTCGGCCCCCTCGTTCGACTTCTTCGAGGAGCTGCGAAGCGTCCTCCTCTCTGCGCGGGCGCGGGCCGCGAGGCCGAGTGTTCTTTCCTGCGCCGAAGCCCTCGAGCTGGGGACGCTCGGCTCGGCGCGGGCGTTGGGCCTGGACGCCGAGATCGGATCGCTGGCCCTCGGAAAGCGCGCCGACCTGGCCGTGGTCTCCCTCGCGGGCTCGGAGTATCTACCCTGGGAGGACCCGGCAGCCGCCGTTGTCCTGGGCGGGGCACCCGGCCGGGTGCTCGCGACGTATGTCGACGGGGAACCACGCTACGAGAAGGGAGGAATGGATTGGCACGAGCTGACCGCCGCCGCGCACAGCGCGAGGCGCGCCATGCTCGCCGTCCCGCCGGCCGCGCGGCCGGTAGCGGCTCCGCGCGCGTAGCCGAGAACACCATGTTCTTCCCTCGCCTGCGAAATCAGGCGAAGTGGGCGTTCGTGTTTCTCATCGTCGTCTTCGCGGGCGGCTTCGTCTTCCTCGGCGTCGGTTCGGGCGGGCTCGACCTCGGCCAGCTGCTTCGGGACGCGTTCGGGAACAAGGGGACCTCCACCGGGTCGGTCTCGAAGGCCCAGGAGAAGGTTGCCGAGCGGCCGTTCAACCCGATCGCCCGCCAGAACCTGGCAGATGTCTATGAGCGCAAGGGCCAGATCCCGGAGGCGATCACCGCCTGGGAGGCCTACGTCAGGCTGAGGCCGGGCGACGTCAACGCCCTCCGGCACCTCGGGCAGCTCGAGCTCAGCCAGTCGGACGCCTACCTCCGGGAGGCGCAGCTGGCGGCCTTCGCGCAACAGCAAGCCGGGTCCAACTCCCCCTTCACGCCTTCGAGCACGTCGAAGCTCGGGCGGTCGATCGGCCAGGATCCGATCGCGAGCGCCGTCTCGACGCGGGCGAGCACCCAGCTTCAGGATGCGTCGACCAAGTACCAGACGATGTCCACGAAGGCCGTCTCGACGTTCGAGCGCGTCGTGAAGCTCAACCCGAAGGACCAGCAGTCGGTCTTCGCGCTCGCCCAGGCGGCGGACACGCTTCGGAACACGCCCGTCGCGATCAGCGCCTACAAGCGCCTGCTCGACTTCAACCTCGATGCGTCGACGGCTGCTCAGATCCGAGCGAGGATCAAGACCCTGCAGCAGTCGCCTCAGGGCGCTTCAACGGGGGGTTAGACTCCGCGCCGACGGAAAGAGGCTCGGCGACCGAAACGCGGAGGACGATGAACTTCGACATCAAGACGGAGCAGCTCGGGGACGACGCGTACGTGATCTCGCTGGCCGGCGAGGTCGACCTCTATACCGCGCCGGAGTTCAAGCAGCAGCTGCTCGAGGTGATCGGCCAGGGCGGGAAGCAGGTCATCGTCGACTTCAGCGACACGACCTTTATCGACTCGACGACCCTCGGCGTCCTCGTCGGCGGCGTCAAGCGCCTGCGCACGAACGACGGTCAGCTGTCGCTCGTCTGCAGCGACAGGAACATCACGAAGATCTTCGAGATCACGGGCCTCGACCGCGTCTTCACCATCTATCCGACTCGCGACGAGGCGCTCGCGCAGGTGAAGTCGACCGACAAGCCTCCCGCGTAGCCTTGCTACGTGCCCTCGTAGCCGCCGCGGTCGGGGTGGCTCTGGCATTCACGCTTGCCGCCTGCGGGACCGGCGGCCCGGTCGAGAGCGGCAGCACCCAGAACGGTCTGGCCGTGTTCCAGCAGAAGTGCGGCGGCTGCCACACGCTCGAGGCGGCGCAGACCCAGTCGACCATCGGGCCGAACCTCGATGCAGCATTTGCGCAGGCGCGGTCCGAGGGCTTCGAGGAGTCGTCGATCCGCGACATCGTCGCGGGGCAGATCCGCAACCCGGGCCAGTACGCGACCGGCAACAAGGCCGGCCTCCTTCAGGCGAACATGCCGGCGAAGCTCGTCACAGGACAGGATCTCGCCGATGTGGCCGAGTTCGTTGCCGTGAATGCCGGCAAGAACGGCTTCGTCGAGCCCGTCCAGGTCAGCGGGACGAACGGAGCGGCCATCTTCAAGGCACGGTGCGGCAGTTGCCACACCCTGGCCGCGGCCGGCACGAAGGGAACGGTCGGGCCGAACCTCGATCAGCTCAAGCCGCCCCTCGCGACGGTTCAGACGCAGGTGATCCACGGCGGCGGCGCGATGCCGGCGTTCAAGGACGTGCTCAGCGATGCCCAGATCAAGGCCGTCTCGCAATACGTCGCCTCTAATTCCGGCAAGTAGTGCCGTTCGACATCCAGCAGTTCGTCGAGCTCGGCCGCGGGCGCCTGCCCGGTCTGATCGGGATCGGGATCGACTCGATCGAGGACGGCGCAGTCCGGATGCATCTGCCTCTTCGGGCCGAGTTGCTCGCGCCGAACGGTTATCTCCACGCCGCGACGGTCGTTGCGCTAGCCGACTCGGCGTGCGGCTACGGCTGCATTGCTTTTCTGCCGGAAGGAGCGACCGGCTTCACGACGATCGAACTGAAGACGAACTTCCTTCGCACCGCGCTCGACGGAACGCTCCATTGCGAGTCGAAACGCGTCCACGGCGGCCGGACGACGCAGGTCTGGGACGCGACCGTGACGAACGAGGACGGCAAGACGCTGGCGCTCTTCCGGTGCACGCAACTCCTGCTGTACGGATAGGCCGCAAACGCTCTAGGGCAAGGACAGCACGAAAGTCGTCATGGCTCCGGCGTAGCCGGAGCCGGACTTTCGCGCTCTTGCTCTCGCGCTAGGTCGACCACCACGTGTGTGATCGGGACGGCGAACCTTGCGCGCGCCTTCTCGACGACGCCGCGCTCGAGCCAGTGGGAACGGCCCTCCGGGTGGGTCGAGATGATGATCTCGTCGGCGCCGAAGGTCCGGAGCGCGTCCTCGATTGCCTGCAGTGGATCGCCGTCGCCGACCTCGCCGCGCGCCTCGACACCGGCGTCCGCCAGCTTCGCGAGGCTCGCCCGGAGGCGGTCCTGTGCCGCCGCTCGCGCATCGTCTTCGTCGGAGACCCAGTGCCGGAGCGGCGAGTTCAGCGCCGGCGTCACCACGAGCACCTCCTCGCGGACGTCCAGGCTCTTCTCGAGGATCATCGACCGCAGCGTCTGGCCGCCCACCGTCTCGTTTGCGACGACGAGGATGCGACGTTCCCCTTCGGCGTGCGGGCGCGGCGCGGTTTGCGGTGGGCGCTCGTCTCGCCGTGCATGCAACCACCAGCCGACGGCCACTGCGCTGAGGACGACGAAGACGGCGAGGCCGGCCCACTTCCCGCCGACGACGGCGGCGATGACGATCGCTCCGAAGTAGGCGATGGACGCGATCAGGAACCTGAATGCCTCTGCTTCGCTTCGGAGCGGATTGATCACGGGCTTCTACTAGATGATGTACACGGTCGAGTAGACGACAATCCACATTACGTCGACGAAGTGCCAATAGATCCCGCCGATCTCGACGCCGTGGTGGTGCTCTGGCGAGAAGTGACCGCGGAACGCCCGGATCGTCATGATCAACAAGATCGAGAGCCCGACGAAGACGTGGGCGCCGTGGAGGCCGGTAAGGCAGTAGAAGATCGTTCCGAAGGCGCCGTCGTGGGGCGCGAAGCCGACGCGGGAATACTCCCGAGCCTGGGTTAGCAGGAAGACGAGGCCCATCAGGAACGTGAGGAAGAGCCCGGCCTGGAGCCCGGTACGGTGGCCGCGCTTGATCGACTGCAGGGCCCAGTGCATCGTGAAGCTCGACGTCACGAGGATGGCGGTGTTGACCCCGGCGACGAAGACCGGCAGATGGAAGGGCGGCGTCGGCCACTCGATGCCGTTGACGACCCGGACGAAGAAGTACGCCGTGAAGAACGAGCCGAAGAGCATCACCTCGGAGGCGATGAAGAGGAGCATCCCGAGGACAGACGCGCTGACGCGCGAGCTCTGATGCGCGATCGGCGGCCCGTGATGGGCTTCGGCGTGGGCGGCCATCAGGCTTTCGCTGCCTTTTCGAGCTCCTGCGGCTGGACGACCACGTGCTCGACCGGCAGCTTCGTCTCGTTGTGCAGCCGCTGGACGAGGTTGCGCCGGAGCCAGGGCGAACGCTCCGGTGCAAACGTCGACACGATGATCTCGTCGACGCGCTCCTCGCGGATCGCGTCGAGCGCAGCGGAGAACGGATCGGGGTGCGCCACCTGGCCGTGCGCCTCGATTCCCTCGCTCCGCAGCGCGGCGAGCGCCTGTCGGAGCCGGCGTTCCGCCTCGGGGTGCTCTGCCTGGGTCGGATCGCTCTGCGGGGACACGATCAGGAACGAGGCCTTCCCGCGCGCGGCGCGCTGGCGGATTCGCTCCAGGAGCGGCTCGCCGATCACCGTCTCGTTCGCGATGACGAGCACGTTCGCGTCGCCGCTCTCGTCCGCGACGTCGACGACGACGTGCTCGACGGGAACGGCGCCGGCCGCGTCGCGGATCCGGTCGACGACGTTCTTGCGGAGCCAGCCGGACTTCTGCTGGGGATGCGTCGCGACGACGATCTCGTCGACCGGTGGCTCGAGCTGCGCCAGCGCGTCGCGAACTGCGGTCACGGGGTCTGTCTCGACGACAAGCCCGTGCGCCGGTATCTCTTCGTCGCGGAGCATCCCGAGAGTGCGATCGAGCCGCCGGCCGGCGGCGGCACGGCGCGTGTCCTCGTAGACCACATAGCCCCGCTGCGGCTGATTCACGGGCGCGATCACGGTCACGCTCAGGTCGCCTGCGTCCTTGCGGCGTTCGACCGCCTCGATCAGCTTGCGGCCGGTGACCGTCTCGTTGGCAACGACGAGCAGATGCATCAGTGCACGCGCACCTCCTCCTCAGCAGCGGCCGCAGCGCGATCGCCGTTCAACACGGCGTGGCGTGCTCCCGGGACGCCGTACTCGTACGGGTTGCCGACGACCTGCGGGATCTCGTCGAAGTTGAAGACCGGCGGCGGCGAGGAGACCTGCCACTCGAGGGTCAGAGCTCGCCACGGGTTGGCAGCCGCGGGCTTCCCGCGGCGCATGCTGATGACCATGTTGTAGAGGAACACGATTGTCGACGCACCGAGCGCGAACGACGCGATCGAGATGAACATGTTCCAGTCCGCGAAGATCGGGTCGTAGTCGGAGACGCGCCGCGGCATGCCCTGGGTGCCGATGAGGTGCATGGGGAAGAAGGTCAGGTTGAAGCCGATGAACGTCAGCCAGAAGTGCAGCTTGCCGAGGCGCTCGTCGTACATGCGCCCCGTCATCTTCGGGAACCAGTAGTAGATCCCGGCGAAGATCGTGAATAGGGATCCGCCGAAGAGCACGTAGTGAATGTGGGCGACGACGAAGTACGTGTCGCTGACGTGGATGTCGATCGGAACCGCGCCGAGGTAGATCCCCGACAGGCCGCCGATCACGAACATCGACACGAAGCCGAGCGCCCAGAGCATGGGCGTGGAGAAGTTGATCTTTCCTTCCCAGATCGTGGCTAACCAGGAGAAGACCTTGATCCCGGTCGGAATGGCGATCAGGAGGGTCGTCACCATCATGGGCACGCGCAGCCACGGCGCCATCCCCGAGACGAACATGTGGTGCGCCCAGACCGAGAAGCCGAGCACGAGGATCGCGAGCAGGGATAACGCCATCAGCCGGTAGCCGAAGATCGGCTTGCGGGATAAGGCGGAGATCACCTCGGAGGCGATCCCGAAGCCGGGCAGCATCATGATGTAGACCGCCGGGTGCGAGTAGAACCAGAAGATGTGCTGATACCCGAGCGTGTAGCCGCCCCCGGCCGGCTCGAAGAAGTCCGTGTGCAGCACACGGTCGAACATGACGAAGAACTGCGAGCCGGCGATGAACGGCGTCGCGATGACGACGAGGAGCGACGTCGTGAAGTTCGCCCACACGAGGAGCGGCATGCGCCAGAACGTCATGCCCGGCGCGCGCATCGTGATGATCGTGACCAGGAAGTTGAGGGCGGTCATGATCGAGCTCGCACCCGCCCATTGAACGCCCATGTTGAAGAAGATCGTCCCCATGGGCTGGTGCACGGAAAGGGTCGCGTAGCCCGTCCATCCGGCCGCGAAGGCGCCGCCGGGAACGAGGAAGCTCGACAGCATCATGATCCCGGCGATAGGCAGGAGCCAGAAGGAGAGGGCGTTCAGCCGCGGGAACGCCATGTCCGGCGCGCCCAGCATGAGCGGGACGACGAAGTTCGCGAGCCCGGCGAATGCCGGGATCACGAACAGGAAGATCATCAGCGACGCGTGGACGGAGAAGAGGCCGTTGTACGTCTGGTTGTCGAAGAACTGCATCCCGGGCTTCGCGAGCTCGGCGCGGACGAGCATCGCCAGCAACCCGCCCGCGAGGAAGAAAAAGATCGTGGTCGCGAGGTACTGCATGCCGATCACCTTGTGATCGGTGTTGACGCGGAAGTAATCCCTCCAGCTGTAGGCCCCGTGGCCCGAGTGGTCCTCGGGCTGCGTCGGCTCGCCAATCGCGTACCGCACCCAGTAGTCGAAGGCGCCGATTCCGGCGAGGAAGCCGATCGGAGCAGCAATCAGCGCGGCGACGAGGACGATGATCTCTCCGAACCAGATCGGGTGCCATCCGCCCCACCAGCGGCATAGCACGACGATCCCGCAGCCGATGCCGAAGAAGAGCGGGGTCATCCATGCGGCGCGGAGGAAGCCTGGGTGGAAGAGGCGCCGCCAACCGCCGGGCGGCGGCGGCGGACCGTGGTGCACGGCGGGCGCCTCGTAGTGCTCGGCGACCGTCGTCACTTCTGTCTCGCCCACCTGTCGAAGGCCTCAGGCTCCATCACGACGACGCGGGAGCGCATCAGCCCGTGACCGAGCCCGCAAAGCTCGGTGCACACGACCGGATACGTCCCGAGCTTGTTCGGCGTGATGTGGAGCGTCGGGTGGATACCCGGCACGAGGTCCTGTTTCTGCCTGAACTCCGGTACCCAGAAGGAATGGATCACGTCCTTGGCGGTCATCGTGAGGACGACGGAACGGTGCAGCGGCAGTCGTAGCACGGCCGATTGCTTGTTGTTGAAGCCCGGATAGCTGTAGCTCCAGAAGAACTGCTGTGCCGTGACGCCGACCCGCAGAGGGTTGGCGCCCTGGGCGTCGTCCTTTGCGAGCACGATCGCGCTTACGACGGCAATCGCGGTCACGAGGAGCGCCGGGACCGCCGTCCACGCGATCTCGAGCCCGGTGTGACCGTGGATCGGCGGCCCGTCGGAGTCGTCGTCGGGCTTGGCCCGGAACTTGAACACGGCGTAGACGAGCACCGCGGCGACGATCGCGAAGATGAAGACACAGATCCCCGTCACGAACCAGAAGACGAAGTCGATCCGCCCTGCCTCGTCCGAAGCCGACTTCGGCAGCCAGTTCGGGACGAGGGCAAGCGTGACCCCGGCCGCCGATGCGACTAGCGCGAACAAGACGAGCTGAACGAGCGAGCCCCTGCGCACGGACGCTCCGAGCCTACTTGACTCGGAAGCCAGGGTGCGTCGGTTTCTGCGCGCGGCGAGGTGGGAATCAGCGAGGCAAACCGAAGGAGGGTTGGATGGGACTCGGAGTTGGAATCTTTCTCATCGCCGTCGGCGCGATCCTGACCTTTGCGGTCAACGCGTCTTCGAGCTCGGTCAACATCGACGCGGTCGGCTGGATCCTCATGGGGGTGGGCCTCGCGAGCGTCTTGCTCTCACTGCTCTTCTGGCAATCGTGGGCGGGGCCGGGCTACTGGAGCCGCCGCCGGACGTACGTCGACGAGGGTCCCCCGGCGGAACCTCGCTACTAAGTAGAAGAACCTGCGGCGAGACGGCCTCTCGGAGCCGTCTCGTTGCATTCGTTCCTAGCCGTCGGCGCCCGCGTTGCGGTCAGTCTTCTCGGCGTCGCGCTCGCCGCCGAACATGCCCTTCAGCCAGCGGCGGAGGCGGCGTTGGGCCGCTGCGTCTTCCAGCGCGCGATGTGCCTCCGTCTCGGGGCGATCGTCGGCGTCGTCGTCTGGGGGCTCTGCCCGCGCAACCGATCGCCCACCCACACCTGCACTCTTGCACGGCCTCGCTTTATTTTCTAGAGCGTCCGCGCTTTCAGACGGCCAGCGGGAGCTCCGCGACGAATGTCGAGCCGCCCGTGCCGCTCGACTCGACCCAGATCCGCCCGCCCATCCGCTCGAGAAGCTCGCGGCTGATGTAGAGGCCGAGGCCCGTGCCCCCGACCCCGCGGGTGAGGTCAGGGTCGAGGCGATAGAACTTCTCGAAGATCCGCATGTGCTCGGAGGGAGGGACGCCGAGGCCTTCGTCCCGGACCGCAAAGCGCAGGCGCTGACCGACTACGGTGATGTCGACGCTGACCCGTCCGCCGTCGGGTGAGTACTTGACAGCGTTGTCGACGAGATTTGCCAGGACCTGGCGGGTCTTGTCGGGATCAGCCGCGATCAGAGGTGCATCGGACGGCGCCGCCACCTCCAGCTGGACGGCCGGCGGAACGTACATCCGCGCGGCGTCGATTACCGTGCGGGCGAGCTCGACGCCGTCGCACGCTTCGACCAGCGTCTGCAGGCCGCCCGACTCGAGCCGGCTAGCCCACAGGATGTCGTTGACGATCCGGGCGAGACGGTCCGACTCGGTCGCCACCACCTCGAGCAAGCCTTCGCGCTGTGGTTCGCTCAGCCGAACGTCGTTGCGCCGGAGCGTCAGGGCGGCTCCGTAGATCGCCGCCAGCGGCGTGCGTAGCTCGTGTGAGACAGTCGAGACGAAGTCCGTCTTCAGCCGCTCGACGGCGCGCTCGGCTGTCAGGTCACGGAACGCGTAGACACTTCCGCCCTCGAAGCCGACGCCGCTGATCGAGAGCCAGAGCTCGCGTCCGTCGACCTCCACCGCATGGGTCGTCGCCGGCTGGCTCGGGTTACGCGAAAGCGACTCGATCATCCTCCAGGAGTCGAAGACGGCTTCAGCCCGCCGGCCGACGACGTCGACCGCAGGCAGGCCGGTGATGCGCTCCGCCGCAGGGTTCCAGAGCCGGATCACCCCGTCGGCATCGACGAGGCAAACGCCGTCCGCAACGTGCTCGACGACGAGCGCCGAACGGGCTCGCTCTTCGGAGGCGCGATAGAGGCGTGCGTTGTCCACTGCGACGGCGGCGCGCCGGGCGAGCTGGTCTGCGAAGTCGCGGTCGCGCGCGTCGTAGAGCCGCCGCGGGTCTGCAGACACCAGAGTGAGCGCTCCGAACGTGCGGCCGCCGGCCGTCAAGGGGACGACGAGCGCCGATTCCATGCCGAGCTCGCGGAGCGCCTTATGACGCTCTGGCGAGCTAGTCGACGTTGCGAGCAACTCGTCCGTCACCTTCCGGTAGAGCAGCGCTTCACCCGTTCGGACAGCGCGACCTGCGCCTTCGGGCTCGTCCGGGGATGCCGTGTCCAGCCGGTGCTCCGCGATCCACTCGGCCCGAGCCGGATCCTTGTGGACGATTGCGAGTCGGCGGAGGGTTCCGTCGCCGTCGACGACGTCGACCGCGTACCAGTCCGCGAACCTGGGCACCAGCACGGACGCAAGGTTCGTGAGCGTTGCTTCGTAGTCGAGCGTGGACGCCAGTCGCTCGCCCGTCTCGGCGAGCATCTCGAGCCGGGCGCTCGCGGCCTCGGCGGCGTTGCGCGCGCGCTCCCGCTCCGTGACGTCGGCGATGATGACGCCGATTCCGATGATCTCGTCGCCGTGATTTCGGACGGGATAGAAGTTGACCAACCAGTTCCGCGTTTCATCCGGGGCCGCCGCCGTACTGCCTGTGATCTGCATGTCGAGAATGGGCTGTCCTGTCTCGAGAACCCGGCGGTGGAGCGGTTCGATGGCGTCGGACAGCTTGTCGCCGAGGACATCGCGCAGGCTCCGGCCGTAGTGCTCATTCGCGGGGAAGCCGTTGATCGTGGCCAGGGCGTCGTTGACGCGGTCGTACGTGAAGTTCGTGTCCATGAACGCAAGACCGACGGGGGCAGCGGCGAAGACGGCGTCGACGACGGCAAGCGATTCCTGTGCCGCCATGCGTGCAGACTCGGCCTCCCGGAAGAGGAGCGCGTTGTCGACGGCGATCGCGGCGCGGTGCGCGAGGTCCTCCGCCGTCGCGAGATCGTCCTTGCCGTAGCGGCGGCCGCTGGCGCCCGAGACGAACGTAATCGCACCGAAGATGCGGTTCCTCGCGATCAGCGGAACGCACATCGAGGACTTGAGGCCGAGCTCGCGGAGGAGGTCGTACAGCTCGGGCGTGTCACGCGTCGCGCCGTGCAGAAGCTCCTCCGGAATCTCGGCGAAGAGCTCCGGCTTGCCCGTGCGAATGACGTTCGGGACGCCGTAGGCCCCGCTCGGGTCGGGCGGGTAGTTCTCCGCCAGCTCGTTGGCCGTGGGAACCTTGTCGGTGTCGGCGTGAGCAACCGCGAGGCGCCGGATCGACCCATCGGGCTGCGCCATGTCGATCGAGCACCAGTCGGCAAAGCGCGGAATCGCCAGCCGGGCGAGGTTGGCGAGGGTCGTCTCGAACTCCAACGACGAGCCGAGGAGCTCGCTGGCTTCCGCGATGAAGCGGTGGTCCTCGGCGAGCCGTTGTTGCTTCTCGTAGAGCTCAGCCGTCCCGATTGCGGCCGCCGCCAGGTTGGCAAGCAGCGAGGCCGCGCTCTTCTCGCTGTCCGTGAAGCCGTGGGGCTCGTGGTAATAGAACACGAGCGTGCCCAGTAGGCGTTCGCCCTGACGCAAGGCGGCGACGAGTATCGAGCGGTTGCCCTCGGCGGCGTGGGCCGCGCGATGCGCGGGCGTCAGCCACTCGGTGTCTGTGAGGTCCTCCGCGATCATCGGCTCGACGAGCGAGACGGTCGTCGGGCGGTCCTGCACGGCGTGTTCGGCGCTTTCGACGTACGTCTCGGATAGGCCGGATTGGATCGCGACCTGCCAGGAGTCTCGCTCCTCGTCGTACCGCCACATCGCGTAGGCGTCGGCCGCCAGGGTCCGCCGGGAGAGGTCGAGGATCTCCGGGAGCATCGCCTCGACGCTGAGCGAGCCGAGCAACGTGGCGGACGCCTCGAGCAGCACCCTGAGGCGCATGACCTCCTCGCCGAACGGCCGATCCGCGTGCTCGATGTCGTGTCGTTCGATGTTCTGAGTCGCCACTTGCGCCCTCTCGCCGCGAGGTGACGGACTCTACTCCTGCGGATTTCGCGTGGGAAGGCGCTGCGCAGGTGAAATAGCGGCGTGGAGACGCAGCGATCTCATTTACCGACGGCTGCGCGCGCAGTTGTGCTCGTCGAAGGCATCAGCGATCGGGTTGCGCTCGAAGCCCTCGCCGCCCGCCGTAGTCGGGATCTTGCCGCCGAAGGCATCTCGGTCGTTCCGATCGGCGGTGCGCAGGCCGTCGGTCGCTTCCTCGAGCAGTACGGGCCGAACGGCCTCGATCTCGTGCTTGCGGGCCTCTGTGACGCGGGAGAAGAGCGCGACTTCCGTCGAGGTCTCGAGCGAGCCGGGCTCGGCTCCAACCTGACGCGCGCCGAGATGGAGTCGCGCGGCTTCTACGTATGCGTCGAAGACCTGGAGGACGAGCTCATCCGCGCCGTAGGCATCGCGGCCGTGGCACAGATCGCCGAGGCTGAGGGCGACCTCCGATCGTTCCGGACACTGCAGAAGCAACCCGCGTGGCAGGGTCGGCCGATGCACGACCAACTCCGGCGTTGGCTGGGCAGCGGCGGTAGGCGGAAGATCCGGTACGCGCGCTTGCTCGTCGATGCCCTCGACCTCGCACGAGTGCCGCGGCCGCTCGACGGCGTGCTTGGTCATGTCTGACGCAGGATGATGCGTGCATGACGAGGCTGTACACGGACGACGCCGAGCTCTACGACATCGCATTCGACTGGGATGTCAGCCGGGAGGTCGACTGGCTGCTGGAACGCCTTGGGCCGGGCTGCCGAAGCGTGTTCGAGCCCGGCTGCGGGAGCGGCCGGATCCTCGCTGCTCTTGCGTCGCGCGGTCTCGAGGTTGTCGGTATCGACTCGTCGCCGCAAATGATCGCGCTTGCGCGTGAACGGCTTGACGGTCGCGGCGAGGTTCACATTGCCGACATGACCGAATTCGACCTGGGTCGAGCGTTCGACGGCGCCGTGTCGCCGATCAACACGGTGATCCACCTCACGCCGGGGCAGCTCCATCGTCATTTGGAGGCAATGGCGAGACATCTGAAGCCGGGGGCGCGCTACCTCGTGCAGGTCGATCTGCTGGACCCGGAACAGCACGAGCCCGACGCAGGCTCACACTGGCAGGCGAAGCGTGGCGACACGCGCTTGCAGATGGACTGGGTCGAGGAAGAGCTCGACGCGGCCGCCGGGCGCTCTCGCCAGCGATCGCGAATCCACATCCTGGAGGGCCCTCGCGCCGGGGAGATCGTTGAGGAGATCCACGAGCTGACGGCGTGGACGCCCATGACGTGGCAGTCAGCCGTGTCGAAATCGACGTTCACAGAGGTCGCGACATACGACGGCGCTCACGAAGATCGTTGGCCGCTGGTCGAATCAACGGCAACGGGCGGGCTCCTCTGGCACGAGCTCCAGAGGTAGCCACGTCAGCTCCGTCCCGCGGCGCGATAATGCAGCAATGCGGACACGCAACTGGGTGTGGGGCCTGGGCGTGCTGATCGTGTGGGCGGCGATCTTCTTCGCGTTCCTGCTAATCGCAATCCCGAAGCACTAGCGACGCCTCCAGTCGCCGACGATGGCGGCTTCGCCGGCATCGTCCGCTGCGGCCTGAATCGAAACCGATCGCCGGCAAATCATCATGGCCGCGAAGCGGCCGGATTTGCCGGCGGCAATGGGCCGTGAAGGATTCGAACCTTCGACCTTGGGATTAAGAGTCCCCTGCTCTACCAGCTGAGCTAACGGCCCGAAGCGGCAGCCAAGTGTAGCGTCCGTCGACAGCGGTTCACGTCGCTGCGCAGCGACCGAAGCGGTCGCGAAGTGCCACCGGTATAGCCTTTTGCGTCATGCATCGAGACGTTGCGATCGTCGGCGCCGGGTACGTCGGCATGCCATTGGCTGAGGTCTTCGCGGACGTGGGCAAGACGGTCGTGCTCGTCGACGTGAGCCAGGACGTCGTCGACGGGATCAACCGTGGCGAGAGCCACATCGGCGACGTTTCCTCCGACGCGCTCAAGAGGCTCGTCGACCGCGGTCTCGTAGCCGCGACCTCCGACTACGGAGCCCTCGCGGAGGCCGACGCGATCCTCATCGCGCTGCCCACGCCGCTGTCGAGCCAGCGCGAGCCGGATCTCTCCATCGTCAAGAGCGCTGTCGAACAGATCGCGCCGCGCTTGCGGCAGGGCCACGTGGTCGTTCTCGAGTCCACTACGTATCCGGGCACGACGCGCGAGGTCGTTCAGCCGATTCTGGAGAGCAGCGGCCTGAAGGCCGGGCAGGACTTCCACCTGGCGTTCTCGCCCGAGCGCGTCGATCCAGGCCGCAGCGACTGGACGACACGGAACACACCGAAGCTCGTCGGCGGCGTCACGCCGACGTGTACCGAGCGCGCAGGCGACCTCTATCGCAGCGCTGTCAACGTCGTCGTGCCCGTTTCGTCGCCCGAGGCCGCCGAGATGACGAAGCTCCTGGAGAACATCTTCCGGGCGGTCAACATCGCCCTTGTCAACGAGCTGGCGCAGCTCTGCGAGCGGATGGACATGGACGTCTGGGAGGTGGTCGAGGCGGCCGAGACGAAGCCGTTCGGCTTCATGAGCTTCAAGCCGGGGCCGGGGCTCGGCGGGCACTGCATCCCGATCGACCCCTTCTACCTCACGTGGAAGGCGCGGGAGTACGACTTCTACACCGAGTTCATCGAGCTCGCAGGGAAGGTCAACGCCAACATGCCGTACTTCTGCCGCTCCCTGATCTCGCAGGCGTTGAACCACGGCTCGCAAAAGTCCCTGAAGGGCTCGCGCGTCCTGGTGCTCGGAGTGTCGTACAAGTCCGACATCGACGACGTGCGCGAGTCTCCCGCAGAGAAGCTCATCCAGCTCCTACACAAGGCAGGCTCTGACGTTCACTACCACGATCCGCACGTGCCGAGTTTCGACGGGATGGAGTCCGCCCCATACGAGCCCGAGAACTACGACTGTGTCGTGATCGTCACGGCCCACAGCTCGATCGATTACGACGATCTGGTCGACCGCGCCGAGGTCGTCGTCGATCTGCGAAACGCGACCGGCAGGAACGGCTCCGGGCACGAAAAAGTGTGGAAGCTGTGAAACCTCGGCAGTCCGTTCGCATCGGCCAGATCGGGCTCGGCCAGTGGGGAAAGAAGCTCTTACGGAACTTCGACGAGCTCACGGACGTCGCGTGGTTGTGCGACCTCGACGAACGCGAGGCCGCAGGCTCCGCACAGCGGCACCCCGATGCCCGTGTCACGTCGAGCTACGAGGACCTGCTCGCTGACGACACGGTCGAAGCCGTCGTGATCGCGACGCCCGTCCCGACGCACTACGAGCTGGCAAGGAGGGCTTTAGAGGCGGACAAGCACGTGTTCGTCGAGAAGCCGCCCGCCATGCGGGGGGCCGAGATGGAGGAGCTGTGCGAGCTGTCGGAGGAGCGGGGTCGCGTGCTCATGCCCGGGCATCTGCTGCTGTACCACCCGGCGGTCCGCAGCTTGAAAGGCATCGTCGACTCGGGTGATCTCGGCGACGTGCTCTGCATCTACAGCAACCGTCAGAACCTCGGCACGATCCGCACCCACGAGAACGCGTTGTGGTCGTTGGGCGTGCACGACCTGTCGGTGCTTCTCTTCCTGATCGAGGAGGAGCCGAGCGAGGTCTGGGCGCACGGACATGCCTTCCTCAACCCGCGGGTCGAGGACATCGTCTTCTGCTATCTGCGCTTCCCCTCGGGGAAGATCGCGCACCTCCACCTCTCGTGGCTCGACCCGCACAAGATCCGGCGCATCACCGTCGTCGGGCGCGACAAGATGGCCGTGTTCGACGACATGGAGCTCGAGCGCAAGGTGACGGTCTACGACAAGGCGCCGGAGGAGCCGGCGACGCGCTACGGCGAGTGGAAGACGCGAACCGGCGACATCTACAGCCCGAAGGTGCCGACGACGGAGCCGCTTCGCCTCGAATGCGAGCAGTTCGTGAGCTTCGTCACGGGCAACGGCGATCCCAGGCGGGCCGCGCGTGACGGCTTGCTCGTCGTCCGGGCGCTCGAGCAGCTGCAGGCGTCGCTCGAGACTGTCCTAGCGTGACGGCGGACATCGCTCCGACGGCCGTCGTCGATCAGGGGACGGTGATCGGCGACGGGTGCAAGATCCTGGACGGGGCCGTCGTCGGCAAGCAGCCGACGCTGTCGCCACGCTCGACGGCGAAGCAGGAACAGCTGCCGCCGCTCGAGCTCGGAGCCGGCACGGTCGTGTCGACGGGCGCGATCGTCTTCGCCGGCGCTCGCCTCGGTGCACGCGTGATCGTGGGCGACCAGGCATGCGTGCGGGAGCGGTGCGAGATCGGGGACGACGTCGTGATCGGGCGGGGCGCGCTCGTCGAGAACGACACGACCATCGGAGCGAACACGAAGGTTCAGGCGATGGCCTACGTCACCGCGTATTCGACGCTGGAGGAGGACGTCTTCATCGCACCGTGCGTGATCACGACGAACGACAACTTCATGGGCCGCACCGAGCAACGGCACGAGCTTCGGAAGGGCCCGACGATCCGGCGGGGCGCGCGCATCGGAGGGGGCGCGGTCATCTGTCCCGGCGTCGAGATCGGCGAAGAGGCGTTCGTCGGTGCGGGCGCGGTGGTCGTCGGCGACGTTCCGTCCGGCGTCGTCGTGGTCGGCAATCCGGCGCGGATCCTCCGCGACGTCCCGCCCGACGAGCTGCTCCAGCCTACGAGCGCCTGATTGCCAGCGCGTACGCGCCGACGCCCCGCGTTGCGAGCTTGACCTGCACGTAGAACCAGCCGCTCGACTTCACGCGGTAGGCGAGCCGGTGCGTGGCGCCGGGGCCGATTGCCTGGGCGACGCGCATGTGCTGGTTCCGGAGGTCATCGATGCGCTTCGTGCCCGGCCGCCACAGGAGGAGGTTCGAGTTCGCCCCCGCGGGCCCGTTGAGCGTCAGGCGCACTCGCTGTCCCTTGCGGAGGTAGATGCGGTAGACGTCGACCTGGTCATCCCAGAAGTCGAGGGTCGCCCTGACCGACGTAACCCGCCGCGACAGCTTCATGGCGTTCTTGCCGGCGTCATCGTTCGGCTCCAGCCGGTCGGGAGTGGGCAGAACGCCGTCGAGCGATGCAACTGCCTTTGCTACGTCCAGCCTCCCCCAGCCGCTGTATGCGTCGCGCAGCAAAGGGCAGGGCTTGCATCCGTTCGCGGCGTTCACGTCCATTGCCGAGCGCTCGAGGAGGTTGATCACCTGGTCCGGCTGGAGTGAAGGTCTGAGCGCGAAGAGCACGGCTGCAGCCGCCGTCACCTGCGGTGCCGCGAACGATGTCCCGGCAGCATGGCGGAACTCGTCGGGGCCGCAGTCGGAGTAGCCCTGGTTCTGGCAGAGCGGCCGGAACGAGGTCAGCGCGCGCGGAAGCGTCGAATAGATCTCCTGTCCCGGCGCGGAGATGTCGTTGTAGATGCGGTCGCGGTTCGAGAAGCCCGGCACGGTTCCGGACGGCGTCAAAGCGCTGACGCCGACGACGTGCGGCAACGCGGCCGGATAGCTCGCGTAGGGCCACGGCGTCTGCGGCGCCTCGTCCGCATTGCCGACCGCCGCCACGAGAACGGCACCGCGTCGCACGGCGTACTGGATCGCGTTCGCCTCGAGCCGTGAGAACGTGTCGCGGCGCGGATGGAACGGGTCCCGGAGGCCGCCGATGGAGAGGTTGATCACCCGCGCGCCCAGATCGGCCGCCCAGCGAATTGCTTCCGCCTCGTCGCGTACGTCGATCGTCTGGTCGCTTCGTGCGATCTTGGCGACGACGAGTTGTGCGGGGAAGGCCATGCCGGCGATCCCCTCGTTGTTCAGCGACGCGGCGATCACGCCTGCCACGAACGTGCCGTGCCCCTCCTCGTCCGTCAGGGCGCTTCCCCCGACCCAGCTGCGCGCCGCCGCGATACGGCCGCGGAACTCGGGATGGCCGCCGTCGATGCCAGAGTCGATGATCGCGACCTTGACCGGAGCGACCGGGGGCAGCTCCGCAGCGAACCCGTCGAAGGCGTGGTCCTGCAGCAGGTAGTACTGGCGCGGAGCCAACGGGTCCGTGGGTGAGAAGCCCGTCTTGAGAGGCGCTGCGACCGCGGCAGGCGCCAGCAGCGCCGCGAGCAACATGACCGCGGCTGCCTTCACGGCGTGGAGACCTGAAGGACGGGGCTCGTCCCCACGACGAAGCCGCGACTGGGCGCGACGCGTGCCCGGTAGACGCCGCCCGTCAGCTGAAGGCGGGCGACGAAATTCCCCGCAGTGTCGACCGTCGCGCCCGACACCGTGGTCCAGCCCGCGCCGTGTTGGCGCTGGATCGCGATCCTCACGCCGCCGAGCGCAGCCGGGCGGACGTACCCACGCAGCTCGTCCTGCGTACGCGTTCGATAGAACCGCACAAGTGACGCCACCGGTACCCGCACCGGTGGCGCGGCAATCTTTCCGGTCGCAAGGCGGTATTGCGTCGTCGCCGTCGGCCTGACGACGACGCTGACGCCGCCGCTCGTGCTTGCCGCCAAGGCTCCGAGCGGCTGCCAGGCATTTCCCTTCCACTCCTGGAGGACGGCCGAACCGAGGCCCCGTGCGACGCCGCTCAGACGCGCGCGCTGCCCGTAGAGCACAGCGTGCGGTGGTCCGCTCAGCGAGAGCACTCCGACGCTGACCCACGTGGAACGGAGCCCGACCCGCGTCCGGAGGTCGTTCCCCGGCACCGACACCGTTCCCTTCGTCGTGATCACAGTCAACGCCTTGATCCTCTGCGAGGAGTTGAGCTGCGGTTGCAGGTCGAGGACGCGGCCGGGCAGCTTCAGCCGCTTCGCAAGCGTTGCGCCGGTGAACGTGTACGGGCCCCAGTCGTGATGCGGCGAGATCGAGTCGTACGGATCCGGGACGGAGACGAGGTACGGCACAGACTTGCCCCAAGCGTCCTGCGCCGAAGCCGTTCGGCCTCCCGACGTCGAGAAGAAGTACGTCTTCGCGACCTGGCCGCCGTAGAGCACGACCTTCCCCGCCGTCGCGTTGACTGCCGCGTTGGTCGACGGCCGCTCGTGTTCGAGGCCGAGGTACATCTGGCTTCGCGTGTCTGGATAGAGATCGAAGGCGCCGGCCTGCCGGGTCGCCAACGCATACGACCTCGCCACCACGGCCTGAGCCTTGAGCGCCTCCGGGCTCCACGTGTACGGCATCTCGGCCGGAACGACGCCGTACAGGTACTGCTCCAGCGCGATCACGTTAATTGCTCGGAGCTTGCCGTTCGCGACGTCGACCTGGAGCGAGCCGCGGTATGGATTCTTGAGCGCAAGCGGGGCTGCGCCCGGCTGGAACAGGAGCGGGCCCGGCAGGGCGCGTGCAGTTGTGCTGTCGTCGACCTTGAGCTTCAACGCGGTCGTCAGCGTGTAGCGACCTGCGAGCACATCGTGGACGGCGCCCGTCGCATCACGCACGCGGAAGTCCTGCGTGGAGCCGATCGTCAACGTTTTCACGCCGCTCGTGAGCAGCACCCGGACTCTCGAGACCGGCGCGGCGCCGATCTGCGTGCCGGGGAAGTAGTGGAGGACGATCTTCGCGTAGTCGAAGCCCTTCTGTGCATACCCGTACGCGCCCCACTGGCTAAGGCCGACTCCGTGTCCCCAGCCGTGGCCGGTGACGACGAATGTTGCGGACGCCGGCACCGGCGCAGCGCCGCGTGCACCCACCGCCGCGGCAGCGACGAGCAGGAAGGCGGATGCGATTACGAGCGATCGACGCATCGAGCAGGCCGCGGGCGGGACTGCCCGAGGCTACCAAAGTGCCTCGTGAGCAGCAGCTTCTCTTTACAGAGCCCTCACTCGCATTTCGACGTCTGCGACACTGCGCAAGGCCCAAATCCGTTTTACGAACGACATGGCTGTCACGACCGACCTCCTTCCGCCTCGCTATCGCCGTCCCATCCGGATCGGCCGTGGCGGGATGGGCGACATCTATCGCGCGACCGACTCGATGCTCGGGCGCGATGTAGCGATCAAGATCCTGGCCGACCGCTACGCACAGGACGTGGCGATCCGCGAACGCTTCACTCGAGAAGCGCTGTCGGCTGCGCGCCTGTCGGGCGAGCACCACTCGGTGACGATCTACGACGTCGGCGATCACAACGGACGCCCGTACATCGTCATGGAGTACCTCGGTGGGGGGTCGCTCGACGATGTCCTGCGCAGCGAGGGCGCGCAACCACCCGAGCGTGTCTTCAACTGGCTCGAGGAAGCCGCAGACGCGCTGGACGCTGCGCACCGGCAAGGAGTCGTGCACCGCGACGTGAAACCCGCGAACCTCATGCTCGATGTCGAGGGGCACGTGCACGTTGCGGACTTCGGCATCGCGAGCGCCGCCGACATGGACTCCTTGACGCTGACCGGCACGGTCCTCGGTACCGCCGGGTATCTCGCACCCGAGCAGGCGCGTGGCGAGCGCGCGGCGGCGGCGAGTGACCGGTATGCACTTGCAGTCGTCGCCTGGGAGCTCCTCACCGGCCGGCGACCGTTTCATGCGGAGTCTGCGACCGCGGAGGCTGCTGCGCACGTCAGCGCGCCGGTTCCGTCGATCAGCGAGCACAGCGACCTTCCTCATGAGCTCGATCCGGTCTTCGCGAAAGCGCTCGCCAAGGACCCGCGCGAGCGCTATGAGACAGCGGGAGATCTCGTTGCCGAGCTGCGTGCCGCGCTCGCAGACGCCGCCGGCGCCACCCGGGCGCTGCCGTTCGTCGGTCCGGTACCCGTCACAGAGCCGACGGCGCCCGTGCGTCGTGGCGACGACCGCCCGCCGCCGGAACGATCCGGAAGAGGGGCGGTCTGGCCGGTCTTCGCGGTGGTCCTCGTGCTGGGCGCGATCGCCGGCGCCCTCCTCGCCTACTTCCTCACCGAGGGCGGCGGCAGCGATGCGCAGGGGACGACGATCCTGACTCAGCGGACGACGATCTTGACTCGGGAGCGCACGGTGACGAGCCCCGGCGGGGTCACGACGGTCGAGCGCCCCGTCACGGTGACGACGACCGCGCCGACGACGCCGACGCAGCCCCCCGCCACGCAGTCGCCGGCAAACAGCGCCAGCGGCGCAGCCCTGAACAACGCCGGGTACGTCCGGATGCGGCTCGGCGATTACGAGGGCGCTCGGCCGCTGCTCGAGCGAGCCGTGGAGCGGCTACAGGGCACAGGCTCGCTGGACGAGGCCTACGCGAGCTTCAATCTCGCCTACACGCGCTTCCAGCTCGGGAGCTGCGACGGGGTGGTCGACCTCCTCGACCGCTCGGAGTCGATCCAGGGACACCGATCGGAGATCGACGCTCTGCGGCAGCACGCCGAGGACGAGTGCTAGAGGCCTGCTGCGGGTTCCCGGCACGCGCGGATGGGGGCCTGCGCGCAGCGCATCGCGCCCATCTCGCCACTCGCCAATACGATCAAGTATTGGCGAGCGTCGAGCTGTGCGCGCTGCTTGGCGCAGGCCCTCCCCGCACGCACCACGAACCCACACCAGGCCTCTAGATGTAGTTCCTGAGCACGTTGGTTCATCCGGGCCTCCTTGGAGGCTGAGAGCTGCCAAGCAACTCAGTCGAAGGAGGACCCGGATGGAGCTTCACCGTAACGCGGCCCTCAGTTGGAACGGCCGCCGGCTGCTGGCCGAGCGTGTGGGTCAACGAGGGATGGTCGCTCGCGGCGGCAGCGGCGGCCTCGAGTGTGAGCGTGCGCTGCGCACGCAAGTGGGCGAGTCGGTATCGGCTCGAGGGCAAGCGTGGACTCTGCGATCGTTCCTCGGCGCCGAAGCGGGTCGCTAATCGGACGGCGCCCGAGCGGGTCGAGGTGATCGCGAGGCTCCGGTGCCTGCGCTTTACAGCCGCGGAGATCGCCGAGACGCTGGGGATGGCGCTCTCGACCGTCTCTGGGATCCTGACCCGTAGGGGCATCGGCAAGATCGGCCGCCTCGGGCTCGAACCCGCCCGGCGCTACGAGCGCGCTCGCCCGGGCGAGCTCGTGCACATCGACGTCAAGAAACTCGGCCGCATCCAGGGCGGCGCCGGCTGGCGCGGCAGCGGCGGACGCCAGCACTACAACCCCAAATACACCGACAAGGCCGGCAAGGTACGACACAGCGTCGGCTACGAGTACGTCCACATCGCCGTCGACGACTACAGCCGACTCGCCTATGCAGAGGTCCTTGCCGACGAAAAGGCGACCACGATCGTCGGCTTCCTCCGTCGCGCGATCGCCTTCTATCGGCGCTACGGCATCTCCGTTGAGCAGCTGCTGACCGATAACGGCGGCGGCTACCGCTCGACCCTGCACGCGCTCGCCTGCCGGACGCTCGGGATCAAACACAACTTCACCCGTCCGTGGCGCCCCCAAACGAACGGCAAGGCGGAGCGCTTCATCCGCACCCTGCTCGCCGGCTGGGCCTACGGCGCGATCTACCGCTCAAGCGCAGAGCGCATCGCCGCCCTTGACGGCTGGCTCTGGCACTACAACCATCGACGACGACACTCAGCGATCGGCCGCCAACCCCCGGTCAACAGAACCAACCTGCTCGGGTCCTACATCTAGACGCTTAGCCTGGCGGCGTACTGGCGTTCGTAGTATTCGCGGAAGCCGCCGGAGCGTTTGATCGTTTCCCACCAGTCGCGGTTGTCTCGGTACCAGTCGATGGTCGAGCGGACGCCGTCTTCCCACGTGCGGTGTGGTTGCCAGCCGAGGCCGCGCATCTTCGTCGTGTCGAGCGAGTACCTGCGGTCGTGGCCGGCGCGGTCCTCGACGTGGCGGATGAGTGAGGGGTCGGCGTCGAGGTGGTCGAGGATGAGCTGGGTGAGCTGGATGTTCTCGCGTTCCTCGTTGGCGCCGACGTTGTAGACCTCACCGGCCTCTCCCTGGCGGAGGACGAGGTCGATCGCGGCGCAGTGGTCTTCGACGTGGAGCCAGTCGCGCACCTGCTTGCCGTCGCCGTACAGGGGCAGCGGCTCGCCGTCGAGCGCGTTGCTCACAAAAAGCGGCAGGATCTTTTCCGGGTACTGGTTCGGTCCGTAGGTGTTCGACCCGCGCGTGACCGAGGCGTTGACGCCGTAGGTGCGCACGGCGGCCAGCACCTGCAGATCCCCGCCGGCCTTGGAGGCGCTGTAGGGGCTCGAGGGCCGCAAGGGGTCGTCCTCGCGCGACGACCAGCCGGGCTCGACGTCCCCGTACACCTCGTCGGTCGAGACCTGCACGAACCGCGCTCCCAGCTCCTCCGCGGCCTGCAGCAGCACGAGCGTCCCGAGCACGTCGGTGTTCACGAACTCCTCCGGCCCGAGGATCGAGCGATCGACGTGCGTCTCCGCCGCGAAGTTGACGATCGCGTCCACCGGGCCGATCCGGTCGACGTCCTCGCGGGAAGCGATGTCGCCGCGGCGGCAATCGACCCCCTCCGGCAGATTCTGCGGATTGCCCGCGTAGGTGAACTTGTCCAGCACCACCACGTCCTCCCCGGACGCCAGCTGGCGCTTGACGAAATGCGAGCCGATGAAGCCCGCGCCCCCGGTGACTAGAAGCCGCACGCCGTCACGGTATAGACTCGGGTGCGTGAGCGAGGCAACGGAGCCTCGGGCGCGCCGTTCGCGCCTGGGGCTTTTGCATTTCTAGGAGGATTTCATGGCGCAGGTAGAGACACGAAACAGGGCGACGTCGAGCGAGGAATCGCGCAAGCGTGTGCTTCGTGGCATCAAGGAGGAGGGCGTCGAGTTCGTTCTCCTCTGGTTCACGGACATCGAGGGCCACCTGAAGAGCTTTGCGGTGACGCCGAGCGAGGTCGAGGACGCGCTCGACGACGGGATGGGGTTCGACGGGTCGTCGATCACCGGGTTCAACGCGATCGAGGAATCGGACATGGTCGCGATTCCCGATCCCGAGACCTTCCAGTTGATGCCGTGGAAGGAGGGCGAGACGAAGGTCGCCCGCATGATCTGCGACATCGTCACGCCCGACGGGAAGCCGTACGAAGGAGACCCGCGCTACGTTCTGCGTCGCGCGCTCGAGCGCATGTCGTCGCTGGGTTTTGACACGTTCAACGTTGGTCCGGAGCTCGAGTACTTCCTCTTCAAGGACGACAAGGGCACGGAGACCCTCGACGAAGGCGGCTACTTCGCCATGACGACGATGGACGCGGCGAGTGAGCTGCGCCAGGAGACCGTGCGGGCGCTCGAGTCGATGGGCATTCCGATCGAGTACGTCCACCACGAGGTCGGGCCGTCGCAGCACGAGATCGACATGCGGTACGCGGACGCCCTCTCGATGGCGGACCACACCGTCACTTACCGGCTAATCGTGAAGGAGATCGCGAAGAAGGCGGGGTTTCACGCCACCTTCATGCCGAAGCCGATCTTCGGCGAGAACGGCTCCGGCATGCACACGCACCAGTCGCTGTTCAAGGAGGGGCGCAATGCTTTCTTCGATGCCGACGACGACTGGCACCTCTCGGACGCCGGCAAGGCGTTCATCGCCGGACAGCTTCGCCACGCGCGCGAGATCAGCGCCGTCTTCGCGCAGTGGGTCAACTCGTACAAGCGGCTCGTGCCGGGCTACGAGGCGCCCGTCTACGTCGCCTGGTCGCGCAGGAACCGTTCCGCTCTGATCCGCATCCCGCTCTACAAGCCGGGCGCGGAACAGGCGACGCGCGCCGAGATCCGCTGCCCCGACCCGGCCTGCAACCCGTACCTCACGTTCGCCTCGTTGCTGCACGCCGGCCTGGAGGGCATCGAGCGGGGATACGAGCTACCGGAACCGATGGAGACGAACCTCTATCACCTGACTCCGGATCAGCGCCGCGAGCGCGGCATCGTGTCTCTGCCGGAGACCCTGGGCGAGGCGATCGAGGAGCTCTCCAACTCGGATCTCGTCCGCAAGGCGCTAGGCCCGCACATCTTCGACCGCTACGTGGAGCTCAAGCGCAGCGAGTGGGACGAGTACCGGGTGCAGCTATCCAAGTGGGAGCTGGACAAGTACCTGTCGGTGCTCTGAGGGGTTATCCAACTAGGGCAAATAAGCCGCTCGCGCGCGGAGGCGTGACCGCGCTCACGCCGGAGCGCTACAGCCGCATGCCTCTCCCGGCGAAAAAACAAGGCGCAAAGCGCCGTTTTTTCGCCGTTAAACGACCACGAGCTGCGCGATCCGCAGCAGCTCGCAGTCGGCCGTCAGTTGGGTCCCGCGGGCCGCAGGGGTCTTTGGGACCAGGCTCCATTCTCCCTCTTTCCGACCTAACCGACAACCTTGACTACGGGGCGTCTGTCGGGTAGAGCTCCGCCGCTCTAGAGGAAGCGGCGGACGTTCTCTTTCGGGACCCGCAGCGCTACGACGTTGCTGTGATGGTCCACCTCGGCGATCGTGTCCGCCGGGACTAGGCGCCGTTGTCGGCTGAGGAAACCGCTCTTGACGGACAGGGCGTCTGGGACATCCGGAAGCGTGCCGTACATCGGGCACTCCACCCGACCGATGACACGGCCCCGGTTGTCGGCTACCAGGAACCCCGTCGTGTCCACCAGATTCAGAGGGAGAGCGGACATGTTGCGACGGTATTCCCTGTCTGCAAGGAAAAACCCTTCCGCGGGTAAGGGTTGTGTAAAACGGTCTAAGTACCGGGTTTCGCGCTCATTGCGAACATCGCAACGAGGAGTGCTGCGAGGTACAGCGCGGCAAGGGCGGTGACGGTTCGCGCAGGCCAGCCCCGGTCCGGCTTCCGGACGCTCAACCAGCCGAAGATGACGGAGAGCAGCAGGACGACTACGCCGGCGTCGCCGACGATGAACCCCGTGCCGAGCCACCCCGGGTCCCCGGGGATGTCCTCGCGCGAGTTCGTCCACTCGCCGGCTACGCGCATGAGGATCCACGCCGGGATGACGAGGAAGAGGACGGTGCGGAACGCGACGCGTCGAAGCAAGAGAGACCCACCCGACATAGTCCCGGCGATGGCCGTTGCGGCGACGGCGCCGGTGAGGACCGCCGCGCCGAGCACGTGGAGGAAGAGCGGCAGGTTCCAGCTGTCGGGGCGGACGAGGGCGACCATCATGCGCCCGGCTTCCAGATCATCAACCCGAGCACGGCGAAGGCAACAAGGCCGCTCGACCAGCTGAGCGCGAGCGCCCGCGGATCGCGCAGCTTCGCGCGGAGCTCGTCGCTCGGCGTGTCTCCTTCCGCGGCGAGACGTTCGGCGAGCTCGCGTGCGTCGCGCTCGTGTCGTCCGCCGCGACCGCCGAGGAAGCCGGCGAGCGCCCAGAGAACGAGCGCAGCAACGATCCACGCGTCTCCCCAGTCGTAGCCGACATGGTGCACGAGCCAGAGGCCGAAACCGAGTGTGGCGAGCATCCCGATCCCGATGCAGACGACGGCCCAGCGCGTCAGGCCGAGCAGAAGTGCGATCTCACTCGGCCGTTCGCGTCGTAAGGCTGCGAGGTTGAAGACGCCCGCGATCACGATTCCGCCGATGAGGAAGAACGCGCCGGCGACGTGCAGGAACAAGAGCCACTGGTAGCGATCCACGACGGCTAGCCTAGGAAATTGAGTGGACGTACGAGAGCGCCATCTGCGCCTTCTCACCGAGACGATCGCGGCGGTCAACTCGTCGCTCGACCTGGAGGAGGTGCTCGCCCTCGTCGCGCAGAAGGTCGCCGATGCCCTAGGCACCGAGGCCTGCTTTGTCTACCTGTACGACGAGCGCAGCGACGAGCTCGTCCTGCGGGCGACACACGGCACGAGGGTCGAGGAGATGACGAAGCGTCCACGGATGAGGACGGGCGAGGGAATCACGGGGACGGCAGCGGCGGAACGGGCGCCGGTGATGATTCCCTCCCAGGCGCATCTCGACCCGCGCTTCAAGCAGTTCGCGAACCTGCCCGAGGACGAGTACCAGTCGATCCTCGCGGTCCCGATCCTGGCGCGAGAGCATCTCGCGGGCGCGCTGAACGTCCGCACGCTCGAACCACGGGAGTTCACGCGTCACGAGATCGACCTGCTCGTCGCGATCGCTGACCAGGTTGCGCAGACGATCCAGCACGCGCAGCTGTACGCACAGGCGCAACAGCGCGTGGCGGAGCTGGAGGCGTTGGCGAGGATCTCCGAGGCAGTCTCTGAATCGCTCTACCTCGAAGAGTCGCTCGAGGCGATCGTCAAGACGACGATGGAGGCAGTCGGCGCGACCGGCGCGGCGCTCGTGCTGGAGGACGGCAAGATCGCCTGGCCCGAGGGGCGTGGAGGTGCGTACAACGTGCGGCTGCCTTTGCGCTGGAAACGGCGCCAGATCGGCGAGCTCGTGTGTGACCGTGACACGCCGTTCACCGGCGACGAGCAGGCACTTCTCGCGTCGATCGCGCACCACGCTGCGGTCGCGCTCGAGCACGGCCGCGCGGTGATGCGAGGAGTGCTGGCGCAAGAAATCCATCACCGCGTCAAGAACAACCTCCAGACCGTCGCTTCGCTACTGCGGCTCCAGGCGCACTCGAGCGATGTCGATCCGAGGAAGGCGCTCGAGGACTCCGTCAACCGCATCCTCGCGATCGCCGCCGTGCACGAGGTCCTGACGCAGCAGCGGGACGAGGTCGTCGAGCTCCGCGAGCTGCTCGATCGTCTGCGCTCCATGCTCGTCCAGGGGCTCGGAGGTGCCAAGAAGGTTCACGCCGACCTCGAGCCCGTGTCGCTCGCGGGCAACCGCGCGACAGCACTTGCGCTCGTCTTCAGCGAGTTGCTCCAGAACGCGCTCGAACACGGCGGCGAAGCCGTCGCGATCGAGCTTGCACAACGAAACGGCGAGGTTGTGCTGGCGATCGCCGACGACGGCGCCGGCATCGAGGGCGACGCCGCCGGGACCGGCCTCTCGATCGTCCAGGCGCTCGTGCGCGACGAGCTTCAGGGGCGGCTCGAGCTGACGAGCAACCGCGGCACGCGCGCAGAGGTTGTCTTCCCGGCGTGAGCGACCCGTTCGGCGCCGCATGACTCCGCAAACAGGACCTTCACCGCTGCGCATCCTCGTGGCCGAGGACGAGACGATCATCCGGCTCGACCTCAGGGCTCTGCTCGAGCGCGCCGGCTTCGAGGTGTGTGCCGAAGCCCGTGACGGAGAGGAAGCGGTCGCACTCGCCCGGTCCGAGCATCCCGATCTAGCCGTGCTCGACGTGAAGATGCCGAAGCTCGACGGCATCGAGGCCGCGAGACACATTCTCGGGGAGCGTCCCATCCCGATCGTGATGCTGACGGCGTACGGGCAAGACGAGCTCGTCCAGCGCGCCGCCGAGGCCGGCGTCTTCGGCTACCTCGTGAAGCCCTTCCGCGAACAGGACCTCCTGCCTGCGATTCGCACGGCGCGCGTGCGCCACGAGGAGCTCACGGCGCTGCGGGAGGAAGCGGAGTCGCTCGCCGAGGCGCTCGCCGCACGCAAGGCGATCGAGCGGGCGAAGGGCCTTCTCATGCAGAAGGAAGGCCTTTCAGAGCAGGACGCGTTCGCGCGGCTGCGTAGGGCGAGCCAGCTCTCCGGACGGCCGCTGAGGGTCGTAGCCGAAGCGCTGATCGCTACGTTCAGCGACGGCTAGAACGGGCTCGTGATGTCTACGAGGATTCCGAGCGCGATGAGCACGACTCCGAGCAGGAAGACGGGTTCCTGACGCGAGCCTGTCGGCCTGCGGCGTGTGATCGTGCCGCGGATCATCGAGAACCCGCCCGTAGGAAACATCCCGAGCAAGAACAGGATCGAGCCGACCACGTAGTACGTCGCCGCGATGCCGGTGTTGATCGTGACGCGGCTGCTGGCCCACCCGATCACGACACCGATGAGACCGATGGCGACTGCGGCCGCCACAGTCCCGACGGCCAGCCGCTTGAGCACCTCGCCCATTCCGGTCCACCGCCTCGTGTGGGCGGGTGGGGTGGGAGGGACCTGCGTCACGACTGTGCCCGCTCGAACATGGTCTCCCAGCGCTCGAGCAGCGCCCGCAGCTCGTCGCGCGCCTGCCGGTGCGCAGC
>JBKPMS010000004.1:0-11269 GCA_046732275.1 Actinomycetota bacterium
CCTTGCCGACCTTCTCGATCGCCTCGGACAGCACGTCGCCGATCTCGCGGTCACGCGAGGAGACGGTCGCCACACGGGCGATGTCCTCCTTGCCGGAGATCTCCTTGGACTGCGACTTCAGGCTCTCGACGACCTGGTCGACGGCCTTTTCGATGCCGCGCTTGAGCGCCATCGGATTCGCCCCGGCGGCGACGTTCTTGAGGCCGTCCCGCACGATCGCCTGCGCCAGGACCGTCGCGGTCGTCGTGCCGTCGCCGGCGACGTCATTCGTCGACGTGGCGACCTCACGGACGAGCTGAGCGCCCTGGTTCTCGAAGACGTCCTCGATCTCGATCTCGCGAGCGATCGTGACGCCGTCGTTCGTGATGGTCGGAGCGCCGAACTTCTTGTCGAGCACGACGTAGCGCCCCTTCGGGCCAAGGGTGACCTTGACCGCGTCGGCGAGGATGTTGACGCCCCGCTCGAGCGAGCGGCGCGCATCCTCGTTGAACTTCAGCTCCTTGTAAGGCATGTCTTTTCCTCCTGGGAAATGCGGGGCTAAGCGGTGGCGCCTGCGAGCTTGCGTTTGCGCTTGCTACCCGTGTCTACGACCCTCGCGAGCACGTCCGAGTCACGCAAGATCAGAACGTCGTCGGTGCCGAGCTTGATCTCGGTGCCGCCGTACTTCGAGAAGACGATCTCGTCGCCCTCGGCGACGTTCATCTCGATGTACTTGCCGTCGTCGGCGCGTGCACCCGGTCCGACCGCCAACACGCGGCCGCGCTGCGGCCTCTCCCTCGCCGTATCCGGCAGCACAATCCCGCTCACCGTCAACTCCTCCTCATCGAGAACCTCGACGATCAAACGGTCACCAAGCGGCTGTAGGTTCATGAAGCCTCCTAAAAATCTTCTATCGGTCTCTTGAGTAATGGTCTTGGTGGCGAGCGATGGAGACGTCGACAGAGGGCCTCTCCTGGCTCAAACGTCGCGCGAGGCTTACGCGAGCGCTGCGACTCGGTTCCTGTATGCCACGCTGCTGGACTCGCAGGCGATCACCGGGCCAGCTGTGATCTTCGGCGTGTTCGGGAGCGCCTCTTCGAGCTTCTGCTCCCGTACCCACTGTGCGGCCAGCCGCGTCGACTCGTGCGCCTGCGCCGAACTCTCGAACAGCCCGACCGAGGTCAGAACGCCGCCACCGGCGTCGATCAGGTAGTAGCCGCCGAAGCCGGGCAACTCGCGCAGCCGCGGCAGCAAACTGTCGCCGACCTTTCTCGTCACTTCCTCGGAGCGCGCCTTGTCGATCGCCTCGTAGCGGCGGACGGTCGCATACATGTGATTGCCTCCATCTCTCTCGACTTGCTGACGGCGAGCCCGGGAACGGGGTCCGCCCGATGCACTTAAACCTTGTGTGTAAGTCGGAGAGGGACTCGGAGCCTCGACGGCTTCCGCGCTAGGTCTACGCGCCCACCCACCATAGCTGCTATCTCGTTCCGCCGCGGATCACCGCCGCTTTCGCAGCGCGACTGCTACTGTGGTGAGCGTTAACTAGGCGAACCCGGTGACGCTCCCGCGTCCTCCCGCTTTCGTGCGAGAGGCGAGGCACATGGTGGAAGCGCCACGAAAGCATGGCCCGTTCGACACGCGTTGGCCGCGCCTACGCAAAGACAGCTCGGATGCACCGCCAACAGCTCCGCCTCTTCGCGCCGCGCAGGCAGCGGAAGCACTTGACTGGGATGCCTTCTCCAACGCCTACTTTCGCAAGCGGCGACGGCACGACCGGGAAGCGTGGTCCGCATATGCGGCGTACAAGCAGGGACGTGAATGGCGGACGACGCCGGCGCGGCTGAGCCTCCTCCCAAAAGAACGCGCTTGGGCCGCAGCCGAGCTGGAGCCGGAAGAGGCAGGACCCCGACGCCTGCTGGCCGCGCTGGCTGCAGCGCACCCACGAGAAGCGCAAAGCGCATGCCCCGTTGACCAGACCTAACCGAGGAGCGACCATGGCTATGGAGAGATCTGAACTAGAACACCGACGCGGTGAACTGACACGATTGCTGCCAGGGTTGAGCGAGAGTCGAGCCGATACCTATCGCCTGAACAGCGACGCGCTCGCGCTCGATCGCGCAGGGGTGAGGCACGAGCGGCCCGAGGAGATGCTGCGGCTGGCAGAGGCTGAGGTAGCCGCAGACGCAGCAATTCGCGATGTTCAGCGCGAGCTTCGTGACATCGACGCAGCGATCGAGCTCATGCCGCGCCGGGGTTTCGGCGCGAGGGTTGGACGCGTCCTTGGTCGAAGGGCCGACCAATGAATGCTTTGCCGCTCACGCGCAAAGCCGTTGACTTGTTCGACCATCCTGGCCTGTTCATTGTTCCGCTCGACCGGCCGCGCACGATGCCTGCTGCCGCGCAGACTCTCCAGCCGCCGGCCGTGCGGCCCGGACGCGGGCGAGTTGCGTCGACCGATCGACACAAGAGTGGGCTTCACCGTCATTGCTCGGGCTGCGCGCGAGAGACGGAACACGTCGCCTGGACAGCCCATGGGCGAGGGAGCATCCCCTCGATCCGGTGGCCCGCCGCCGAACCGGCGGCTGGGACCACGATCTGCCTGAGCTGTGGCCAGTGGCGTGCCGCTAGCTCCCAACCACGCCCTCCGGCGTGGTCAAGTTGGCCCAGAAGCCGGGTCACGACGCCAAGCGTGGCCGTGGCTGCTACCTCTGCCGACACTGCAGGTGATTGGGCATCCGAAACGGCGGCGGAGAACGAAGGAATGCCTCCAAAGCGCGAAGCCGCGACGTCTGTGTAGAAGTGGCGCGCGGCTGACCCGCCCCCGTGCAGTAGTTCGGTAGCTCGTGGGGTGCAGAAACCCGGTCGGGTGAGGCGCGGAGGCTGCCGAGGGGACCGGTAGCGTCGTGAAGGGTGTCAAAACTGCGATCCGACGCTCGGGCGTGGGCTCGCCGGCGGCGGTCGGGGCTTCTAGGTACTCGCAGCCGGCTCCCGAGCTCGTGGGTGTCTGCTCGCGGCTAGGGCATCGCTACCACGTCCTGACTATGTTTTACGCGCGCGCAAGCGAGTACCAGGAACCGCTGACGGCGCAAGAACGTCCAGCTCTGACTGCTCGCTGGTCCTGGGAGCGCACGCGCGTAAGCTTCAGTGGCTCTTGCTTCAAAGGCGGGTATCGCGTCACGGCCGTCGGAGTGGTGGCTCGTCGAGCTGCGATCCGCGTCCTGGCTCGTTTCAACCTGGTCGGCGCTGGTCTCTCAACCGTCGGCTTCGCAACATCCGGCGGTGAGCTGTCGCGCGGAACAGACGGCTGCGGCGGCCGACCGCATCCCGCTCAACCCTCGATGAGGTGTTCGTCAAGGCTTGATGGATAGCGCCCGTCTCCGCGGTCATGGGAGGACAGCCGGTCCGCCGAACCATCTGGTCAATGCTTCGCGCAGTTCTTGCTCGGTGTTCTCTCCGGCCCAGGCGACGTATCCGTCCGGACGAACGAGAACGGCGGCAGGAGGGGATAGCGCTCCCACAACCGGAAGTTCCCAGCGACCAACGTATTCAGCGTTGATTTGTCGAACGCGATCCGCCCATGGGCAGATGTCGAAGCCATTCGACGCGTCAAGGTTGAGAAGCACCGGCTCCGGCATCGCGTAAGGCGGTGAAGAAGCGCAGCGGCCCCTCGCCAGTGACCAGTTCGAGATCGGGCATGCGACGACCAACGAGTGGATGTCCGTCGCCGAGGTCATAGCGGATGTCGAGGCTGGAGATCATGTCGGCGAGGTGCTTGCGCGGCTCGTCCATCCGAACGACCTCGGCGAGGGTGTCGCGCAGCGCGTCGAGACGCGCGTCCGACCGGCTGAGCGCGGCGCGGCCATCGTCGTCCGCAAAGCGCGAGCAGCGACCGGGTGTCGCTCTGCGTGGTACATGTCGAGCAGGCTGTGCGGCGCTGTTCCTTTGACGACTGCGGCGAGCTTCCAGCCGAGGTTCACCGCATCTTGTACGCCGATGTTGAGCCCTTGCCCGCCGACCGGATAGTGGACGTGCGCGGCGTCGCCCGCGAGCAGGACTCGTCCTCGCCGGTAGGACGCAGCCTGGCGCGTGGCGTCGTTGAACCTGGAGATCCGGCTCGGGCTATGCACCCCGTAGTCGGTTCCCCACGCCGCTACGAGCGCGCGTCTGAACTCCTGCAACGTCGGCGTCCCCGTTTGACCGGCGTACCGCTCGCTCACCACGACCGCTGCGCGCTTTCCGTCCTCCAGTTTCGCGAACGCATGCGTGCCGTTCTCGTCGTGACGAATCCCCCACTCCGGCTCTTTGCGCAGCTCGACCTCGGCAAGCAGCGAGCTGACCGAAGGTTCCCAGCCCGGGAAGTCGATGCCTGCCGCCTTGCGCACGAGACTGCGGCCGCCATCGCAGCCGACGAGATACCCGGTCCGTAGCGACCGACCATCGGCCAGCTGGACGTTGACGCCTGCGTCATCCTGCGTCACGCCGATCACCTCACAACCGAGAGCGATCGGCACGCCGAGCTCGTCGATCCAGCCGGCCAGGATGCGCTCAGATCCCTTCTGCCAGAGGGCGAGGCCGTAGTTGTGGCGGGTGGGAAAGTCGCTGATGTCGAGCGACACGCCGGCGAAGCTTTGGATCTGCATTGGCTTTCCCGCGGCGATGAAGCGGTCGGCGATCCCGCGTTGGTCGAGCACCTCGATCGTGCGCGCGTGCAGGCCGCCCTGTGGATGCCGGAAATTGCGATTCGCGTGGGCGGCTGTTGGTGCTAGGGCTGGTTGCTTCGGCGTCGGTGCGTCCGCGCAGACCCCTTGCAGGTGTGGAGCATGATCTGATATTCGCGCGCGCGCGTCTAACTGAAAGTAGAAGTGCCGCCTAACAAGCCGAGAATCGTCCGGTGCGGACGGCCTTACGCAGCGAGCTCGTACTCGTGGATCAGCCCGCCGAGCAGTTCGCGGCGGCGGAGGCGGTCGAGGTCGATCATCTCGGCCAGTGACTGCTCATCGCCGAGCGGCGGCCGCTGCGCGAGTGCGCTGTGGCCGATGTTCGTTGAAATGCCGGACGTAGGCAACGAGCACGTGCTGGAGGTGGCGGCGGCCGAGGATCAGCAGCCGGTCGAGGCACTCGCGGCGGACGCTGCCGACCCAGCGCTCGGCGTGCGCTCTTGCCTTCGGCGCCCGCACCGGCGCCTTAATAACCCGGACGCCCGCGGAGCGGAAGACCTCGTCAAAGTCACTGGTGAACTTGCTGTCGCGATCTCGCACGAGAAACCGAGGCTGCACGTCTTCGTCGTCGAGCTGCATCAGCACGTTGCGCGCCTGCTGGGTCACCCAGGGGCCGTCCGGGTTAGTCGTGATCCCCGCCAGGTGGACACGCCGGGTCGCAAGCTCGACGAAGAACAGCACGTAGAAGCGCCGCAAGAAGAGCGTGTCGACGGTGAAGAAGTCACATTCGAGGATGCTGGCCGCCTGCTGACGAAGAAACTCGGCCCAGCTCAGCTCGAGCCGCCTCGGAGCCGGCTCAATCTCCGCCTCCCTCAGGATTGTCCAGATGGTGCTCGCAGCTAGCTTGATACCGAGACTGAGAAGTTCACCTTGGATCCGCCGGTATCCCCAGCTCGGGTTCTCGCGCGCGAGCCGCACTACGAGCTCACGCACCTCCGCCGGAGTTGGACGTCCCGGACGCCGATGCGGATACGTCCAGCGGCGCGCGACCAGCTCACGATGCCAACGCAAAAGCGTCGCCGGGGTTACGAAGAGCGATCGCCGCCACGTCTGCTGCGGCAACATGCGGCTGAAGGCCGCCCACAGCGCCCGATCAGCCGGCGTCAGCTGCGGACGCGCAACCTGGCGCTCCAGACCCGCAGTTGATGCCGCAGCAACAGGATCTCGAGCTCCTTCTCCCGCTCCGAACGACGCCGCAGCACGACCAACTCGAGCAGCCGCCGAAGCGACCAGTACGCCAACGACAGGACCACGCCCTGAGAACGACCCGCCACCGCCGTTGACCCTACCGATCAACCGAAACCGAGTTTTCGGCACCTACAGGCCTTGATGTGTTCCGAAGAAGGTGACAAGGTGATTGCACCACTTACGGAGGTTTGCTGAGATGCGGCACGCTCTCGTACTTCTTGCGGTTGCGGCCCTGGCACTCGCTGCAGTATCGGCGGCATACGCTCAGGAGCCCACGATCACGACCAATATCACCTTCCCCGAGGGAGGGGAGCCATTCGGCATTTTCACGGCGCTCGAGCCGCTATGTCCGTCGGGCACGTTCGTCGACGAGCAGATTGGCGGCGGCGGCGCGTTCAGGAGCGGCGTTTTCTACCACAGCTTCACGGTTCTGAAAACGTTCACCTGTGACGACGGCAGCGGCACGTTCACGATTCTGTTCCACCCGCAGTTCACTCCGGCGACGCCTGCGTCGTGTGAGGAGGCGGGTCCTTTCACAGTCGTCGGAGGGACCGGCGACTACGTCATGCTGAGCGGTCACGGCGACTTCTGTGTCTTTCCATCGGGCGATGGGTTCACGGAGACGTTCACAGGCACCTTCAAGCTCACCTAGAACGAGCGTCGCGCAGGACGGGCGGCCACGCTTGGCCGCCCGTCGTGCCCCGCCGCGCTGAGAGCTCGCCGTACTCTGAGCGGCGCACTCTCGAAGCACTCGACTTGAATGGGCGCAGCTTGGAGAACGCCCGCCGAGATGTTCGATGACGGCGAAGCATTGTTCGAGGCTGTCTGCGAGCGCGAACTCGAGGGCGTCGTCGCGAAGCGCCGCTCGGGCCGCTACGTCCCCGGCGGGCGAACCTGGGTCAAGACGAAGAACCGCGACTGCTGGCGCTACCAGATGGAGCGCGAGGTCGCGTTCAAGACGAAGCGCGAGCGGCAACTCATCTAGGCGAGTAGAAGCGAGCTCCTCACCGCGCGGGGACCGGCAGCCGCACTGGCATGACCACGGCAATCGCGTCGATCGCATGCCCGAGCGGAATGCCGTCGAGGGTGCCGACGGTGCGGAAGATCGCGCGGTCGATGGCCGCCAGGTCACCGGCCTCGACCGGAGACGGCACGTGGCAGAAGCCAAAGTCCCTGCCGTCCTCGCCGAACAGGTGCGTGCGAGCGCCTAGTTGCCGGAGGTTGACCATGGCCGCCAGCATGGCAGCGGCCGCGTTGACGTGCATAGACGCCATTTGGGTCATGTCTGAGCGCTTTGTCAGAGCAAGGACTCGAACACCGGGATCCGCCTGCCGATGTTGTTCATCGACTGCGCCACGTCAGTCTGTAGGAGGGCCGGGCGGTGGCAGCGCGCGGTGCCGGCGGCCGAACGCGCGCCGCACGAACATGATCAGCGTCACGAGGAACACCCACTTGGGCCAGAAATTGTGAATCCCGTTGCCAGAGAAAGCCCAGACCAGGATCGCGATCAGGTTGACGAGCGCGTACTGGAACGCAAGCGAACGCCAGCGGCGATCGCGTGGGCTGACGCTCGGAAGCCTCGGCGAGGGCAGCTGGCGCAGCACGCGCTCGAGCTGCGCCTCGGTGCGCGCGCCGTGCGCCTCGTCCAGGCGCTCCTGGAACTCGTCGAGCGTCAGCCTCCCGGCCTCGTAGTGCTCGCGCAACTCGTCCGCTGCACGGGATCGATCGGCGTCGGAGACGAGCAGGTCCGGGCTCTGCGCCACGCGCGAATGGTAAGCGGGGGCCGGCGTGACTCAGCACGCGCGACAGCGGCGAATGCCCCCCGACCAGGCGAGCGAAATCGGACCAAGGCGTGACAGATGAACCGATCACGATGATCGCGACTCCAGATTGAGCCTGCCCAGAGAGCTCGCTGGCAGAGCGGGCACTTGGCGCTCGAGTGGAGACAGAGGTTCCCGGATCTTTTCGATGACAACGATCTTCGCCTAGCCAACTCGCAGCCGGGCGTCCACTTCTACGAGTGGCTGGGTGCGATTGTGCTGATCGAAACGCGAAGTCCGCTTCGCCGACGCTCCTAGGCGAGCTTATCCATGTGCTTGCGGACAATCGCGTAACCGTCGTTGGACGCGACGACTGTTTCGAGGTCTGGTACCTCGTGGCCCGGAACGATGGCGAACAGGTCTGGCTCACGGTGCAGGGCAGCGAGATCGTCCGCGGCAAGCTTGAGGCGGATGGTGCAGTGCGGATTCGCGCACTCACAAAGGAAGTGGCCACTCCCATCGCTGAGCTCGCGTGCGAGCGCCTGGTTCAGTCGCTTGAAATCGGACTCCGTGCGGTACACACGCTCCGCCCGGGCCGGCTGCTCGACAATCTCGGGATGCGAGCCAAGCCACCGGATGATTGGCTGCGGCGTCTCCCGATCGAGCACAACCGCGCGTGCGAGTAGATGAATCTTCATCCGCTGCGCACGGGCGCTCCCCCGCAGCACCGCAAAGCCGGCGTCCATGTCGAGATCGAACCGCTCGGCGAGAACCCCCTTCGCCTGCTCGAGCACGATGCGCGTGTTCAGCGCCTGCTGCAGTTGGACGGCGCGTTCACGCCAGAAGTCCGTGTCGTGCTGAGACTCGTCCATCGTTTCCCCTCGGCTCGCCAAGCAGAACGCGACGAGGAAAATGAGCGGCAGCGGTCAGATCGAGGGCCGAGGCGGCGCATCAGCGCTCGCAGCGCGTGAGCCTGAAGTCTAGCCGCGTCTCGCCCTTTCAGTTTCGCCGTGTTTCGTCGGCGGTACCCTGCGACGTAACCGCGCCCGAGACCGATTTCGCGTGTGGTGGAGGCCGAGCGCCGAGACCCCGCGGTCGGTCTCTCTTCTTCCGCCGATGAAGGCGGGAAGACGATCGCCAAACCGGTCCCAGCACGCAACGACCTCTGCGCCGGCACCAACTGCTATGCCGACTTGTGCGGGCGGCGCCATGCGTAGCCCGGACGATTGCGCGGGCGGACTCGATCGCTTCTGCGCGTGTCGCTCGAGCGCTCGCCATCCCGATCGGGGATCTGCCGGCCCTGCCGTGGGAGCTGTCGGTTCGGCTCGGCGAAGAACCGCAAGCTGCGTACGAGTTCGAGGTGGGAACCCGTTCGCGCGCGGCCGGGCAGTCGATCCGCGACCTCCCGCTCGGCGAGCACGCATGGAGCACGCTCGTGATTCGGAACGCCGCTGCAACCAGACCCGCCGGCTTGCTCGAACTGCGAGCCGGCGATCGCGTCCTTCTCCTCGCCGACCCAGACAAGCTCGCACCGCTCGCTCGATTCTTCGCCGCCGCGCCCGAATAGGAGCCTTGTATGTACACGCGCGCGTGTAGCAAGAATGCGGAGGCCCCGCGCGGTTGACGCGCGACCCGCGGCCTGTCAGAGTCGGCGCGTCGAGTCCTGTGAGCCTTCGGGTTCGCAGGACTTGGCATTTGCGGAGCGAGGAAATCGACCCCCTCCTTCACAGAGAGGGGACCTCCGCAACCGGTGGCAAGCGGTGGCAAACGCCGTCCTTACCATGCGCTGCTCGCGGCAACTAGTCGCAACCCGCGGCAGCAGTTTCCGCTTGTTTCGGCCGTTCCGGCGCTCAGTCGATTTGCGACTGATTGCCACCGGTTGCAACCATGGGGCTCCATAAAGGCTCCATCCCTTGTTGTCTTTTTTGGCTACCGAACTCAGAGCCGGTTACTTCTCTGTAGCGTCCGATGGGGGCGCGTCGCGATGGTCGTGACGGACGCGGGAACGCGGCGAAGCTACGCCGCGCGAGGAACGGGTACACCTGGATCGCCGTGAAATGCATGCTCGCCGGCTTGGTTGCCTGTCTGGTGGTGGGCGGCTGTGGGTGGACGGATTCTGCTGACGAGCCGCCGGCACGGCCGGCCGTCCAGCGGATCGTTTACATGAGCTTCCTTCCGGGGCGTAACGAGGTCTGGGTCGCGCGCGTTGACGGAGGCGGCAAGCGGCGTCTGGCGACAGGGAGGTCGCCGGCGATCGCGCCGGACGGGCGCTGGGCCGCCTTCGAGGGCGGCCGCGAAGCAACGTTCGAGCCGCGCTTCTACAAGGACTTAATGCTGGTCCCGACGGCGGGAGGCAGGCCGCGCTTGCTTCTCCGAGCTGCACGGGGGCCGGTCTGGTCACCGGATTCGAAGCGGGTGGCAGTGCTCCAGGACTTCGATGACCGAACGCGCGCACTGGTCGTCATCGAGATCGAGACCGGGGAAGTGACGACGGTCGCACGCGGGCCGATCGACGACGTCAGCTTCTCGCCGCGCGGCGATGAGATCGCCTACAGCCGCGGAGAGGTATTCGGCAAGGTCGACGTCTACGTCTCGGACGCCGACGGCGGCAATGAACGGCGCGTGACTGATGATGGCTCGAGTGCGTATCCGGTTTGGGGGCCGCGCGAGATCGCGTTTGCGCGCATCGTCCCCTACCGCGGCTGGGGCGCGCACGAGATCTGGCTCGTTCGATCAGATGGCAGCGGGCGGCGACTGCTGGCGAGGACGCCGCGGACGCTGCTCGGGCAAGGGATCGTCGGACTCGTGCCCGTCGACTGGTCGGCGGACGGAAAGGCGCTGCTGGCCGGACTCGCGAACGAATTCGGCGCCGTCCCGTACGCGGTCGGTCCGCAAACCGGCTCCGTCCATCGAATCGGCGAGCTCGACTACGCGGCGTCGCCGGACGGCCTGTCGCGTGACGGCCGTTTCGTTCTCGTCTCCCACACCCCCACCGAGCAGCCCGCGCAGGCGCAGGTGCAGGTCCTGCCTTACGCGGGCGGGACCGGCCGAGTGATCGCCCGCCGCGCCGGCGATGCGACCTGGAACCGATAGCGGCTGCGGATGCTCTGGAGGCGTAAGACTCGGGAGGTGCGTGAGGCGCACGAGCGGCTCCTCGACCAGATGCGCGCCGAGCAAGCGCGGGCTCCTAAGTCAGCCGAGTGGCGGCAGCTAAGATGTAGGACCCGAGCAGGTTGGTTCTGTTGACCGGGGGTTGGCGGCCGATCGCTGAGTGTCGTCGTCGATGGTTGTAGTGCCAGAGCCAGCCGTCAAGGCAACCAACTTCGTCCGCTTGACCTTCGCGCACAGGGAGCCGCCGCCGGAGACGTCAGATCACAAACGAGCCTTGACCACAGCGTCCCACCACAGGTAAGGCTCCATCTTTTGTAATCCATTTGGGCAACACGACCGCCCGATCGCTGTCAGGGCAGGTGCTGGCGATCCGCGCCGCATTCGCAAACCGCCATTCGCCGAGCAATTCCGAGCGCCAGATTCTCCTCGGCACACCACACCCACACCGACCGCAGCGGATCGAGAACATCGGCCACCGGGTGACCTGACGCCAACTGCCACTTCCTAGAC
>JBKPMS010000005.1:0-10924 GCA_046732275.1 Actinomycetota bacterium
ATGACGTAGGACGGCGCGGTGTAGCGGACCGCGTCGCCGCTTGAGAACGCCCTTCGGGCAGCGCGCGCGCCGCCGGCGCCGGATCGCGAGCGTCGGCCATGTCGTGCGCAAGCGCGTCGGCGGTTCGCCTGGCCCGGGCCCATCCGAGCACGGCGCCGGGGCGCAGCCCCGCGCCACGCGCTGCGGCGGCCACCGTGTGGGGCTCGTCCAGCGGCCTGCCGGCCATGGCAAGCACCCGCAACGCACGCAGCAGCTGCTCTACGCGGTCGGGGACGGCACGCCGCGTGCCGACCACCGCCAGCCGCGTGGCATACAGGCGGTCTGGCGCATCCGAGCGGATCGGCATTCCGTGTCGCTCTGCAAGCGTCGCGCGTGTGCGTGCGAGGAGCGCCGGGGTCAGGCCCCTCGCAACGATCTCGGCGACGCTGTCGCCGAGGCCGATCATGCGCGGTCGCCAGTCCAGGGCATCCCCGTAGAGCCATCGCAGGCGCCATCTGACCGGCTCGTGGCTGAAGGCGAAGGGGCAGGCCGGGTCGGTGAAGAGGTCGATCCGAAGCACGGGCGCAGCTTGGCGCGGGCGCTTTCCCGGGACCTTCCCGGTCCGCCGAGCGCGCGGCCTACAGCCCCGCGAGCGATTCGCGAACGCGCCGCTCGCGCAAGCGCTGCCCAGCTGAGGCGTAGCGCTCGAGCGCGAGTCCCAGCCGGCCGCGCGCCCGTTCGCGGTCCCCGCGGGCCAGCAGCACGTGACCCTCGGCCTCGGCGACGGCGGCCCGTGACGGTCCTCCCGACCAGGCGACGGTCGCATGACGCACGAGCCCCACAAAGCGCTCGGCGCTCTCCAGCTCGCCCGCCCGTGCGCAGGCCGTCGCTGAAGCGAGCCAGTACTCGAGCGGGCAGCTCGGGCAGAGCCAGCGCGGATCGAAGAGCTGCTCGCCCCGCTCGGCCACGCGTACGGCCTCAAGCGGATCGTCGGGAAAGCGGACGAGCACGCCGTAGACGAGGAACAGCAGGTGGCGCGCCAGTGACGGGATCTGCGCCAGCTCCAAGGCCTCCTCGAGCTGAGTGGACGCGGTCGCGCGCTCGCCGAGGTGGAGCAGCGCCTCCCCGAGCCGCAGCCGTGCCAGCGCCTCGACGCCCGGCGCGCCGGCCTCGCGCGCGAGCCGCGCCGCGCCCAGGAGGGAGTCGCGGGCCTGGCGAACGTCCCCGGTCAGGAGCTCGGTCTCGCCGAGCACCGTGCCCGCGAAGGCCTCGCCGCGACGAGCTCCGGCGCGGCGTGCCTCGGCGCGGAGCCGCTTGGAGAAGGCGGCAACGCGCGGGTACGGTTCGCCGCTTTCGAGCACCCGCTCGGTGACGCAAAGATACGAGTCGAACACCCGCCCAGCGAGCTCGGGAACCCGCCACACGGCGCTCAGCTCGAGCTCGGCGTGCCGTTCGAAGCGCCCGTCGACGTGGGCGAGCAACGCCCGTAGCTCGGCCGTGCGAACGGCCTCCGCGCCGAGCGAGTCCGCCTCGGCGGCGGCGCGGCGTGCCTCGTCAAGGTCGTCGCGATGCCACGCGATGATGCCGCGCCACGCGACCAAGTCGGCTCGGTCGTCGAGCTTCTCGGGTGCCGAGCGATCGAGGGCCTCCGCGGCGCCGTCGAGGTCTCCGGCAGCGAGGCGGGCGCGGGCTTGGCGGATGCGCAACTCGGGGACCCGCTCCGGCGCCGCCACGGCGATCGCCGCCTCGTAGGCCGCCTCTGCACGCGTGTCGCCGGCTCCTAGGCGTAGGTCGGCCAGCAGCACGAGTAGGTCCGGACGCGCGCCGTCGTCGGCGTACACGAGCGCCTCGGCCGCCCACGCGAGGCCGTCGCGGTACGCGCCCATGTCGGCGGCCCACCGAGCGGCCGCATGCAGGGGGGGAACGGCCTCGTCGCCCCGGCCGGCGCCGATCAGATGGTGGGCGATGCGCTCGGGCGGCGCATCGCGCCGCGAGAGTTGACGAGCCGCCTCAGAGTGGGCGGCCTCGAGCTGACCCGGCGGCAGGCGTCGCGTGAGCGCCTGCCGGACCATGGCATGGCCCAGGCGGTAGCCGCGGCGGAAGGGCTCGAGCAGCTCAGCCTCCCTGGCTTCCTCGAGTCGCGCCGCCACAGCGCCGACGTCCCGCCCCGCCAAGGCGGCAACCTCATCCGCGCCGAAGCCGTCCTCGAGCACGGCAATCGACGGAACCAGGCCGGCGAGTACTGCCTCGAGCCGATCGAGTCGCGCGTCGACCAGCTCCTCGAGCGTTGCCGGAATCGTGATCTCACCCGCGGCGTCGACCGCTGCGGCCAGCTCCTCGATGAAGAACGGATTTCCGCCGGCGGCGCGCTGAATGGCGACCACCGTGTCGGAGGGCAGCGCCCGCCCGGCCGCCTGCTCGGCCAGTGTCGCCGTCGCGGCAGCGTCAAGGGGGCCGAGCCGAACGGTCCGCGTGACCCCGTGCCGGATGAGGCTCGCCTGCGCGCGGGAAGCGAATCCAGCGGCCGCTTCTCGATCGCGTTGCGCGGTGACCACGACGAGCCGCTGGCTGCGCGCGCCGTGGGCTAGGTATTGGACGAGCGTGACGTTCGCCTCGTCGGCGGCATGGAGGTCGTCTACCACGAGCAGCGCGCCACGCTCGGCCGCGGCCTCGCCAAGGAGGCGGCCGACGGCCGAGAATGTCCGGTGTCGATCGATTTCGACGTTGCCGCTTCGGTGGGTCTCGGCGCCGGATAGCAGCTGGTCGATGGTCTCCCGCGCGCTCTCACTCAGTCCCGCAAGGAGGTCCGGCCGCTCCTCTACGAGCGGCTCGAGCGCCTCGCGAATGGGTCGGTACGGCGTCCGTCCCTCCTCGACACCAGCTGCGCCGAAGAGCGTGTGCATGCCACGTGCCGCCGCGTCGTCAGCGACCGCCTCGGAAAAGCGGGTCTTTCCCATCCCCAGGTCGCCGACCGCGATGAGGGCGCACCCGTGACCCGCGACGGCGTCTCGCAACGCCTCGCCGGCGCGTGCAAGCTCGGCGTCCCGGCCGACGAGCGCCGGTCGGTCGGGAAGTGACGCGCGCACGGCGGGCCCGCGCGCCAGCTCCTGGTAGAGGTCCACCGTCTCTTGCGACGGATGCAGCCCGGCCTCGGGCAGGGCCCCGCGGAGGCGCCGGAACTGGCGTGCCACCGCTGCCCGGTCCCCTCGCGAAGCGTACCGGCGCATGAGCTCCCGGTGCGCGTGCTCGTCGGCCGGCTCCGCTGCCAGCAGCTCCGACCATCGCTCCTGCCGACGGAGCAGCTCCAGGTGCCGCTCGCGCACTCGATCGCGGACCGGCGAGGCCCACTCGGCGTAGCGGTCGTCCGGAAGCAACTCGCCACCGTAGGCCTGCTCGTCACCCGATTCGAAGCGCTCCAGGTCACTGATCACGGGGACGCCAGGGGCGAGCTCCACGAACCCCTGCGAGATCACGACCGCACGCCGGTCGCCCATGGCCTGGCGCGCGTAGGTGGCGGCCTTGTACAGGTTCCGCGCGGCGGCATCCGCGTCCAGGTGCGACCACAGTGCCTCGAGGACCGCGTCGCGGGCCAGGCGGTGCCCGTCGACCAGCGTGAGCAGCTTGACGAGATCGGCGCCGCTGCGCTTCGGCCAGGCGTCGTCGGGGACCGGCCGCCCGTCCACCACCACGCGGAAGCCACCGAGCACCACGAGTTCGACGCGCTGCATGCCCCCAGCTTGACCGGTGGACGGCCGAATCGCCATATCCGGGGCGGGAGAAGGTTCTGCGAAGGCGCAATGACGAACCTTCCGGGCCATGGCCAAGACGACAGCAACACCACAGCCGCCGATCGACCTGACGACCATGTCGGACCATTTCGAGGCCGGTGATTTAGAGTCGCTCGTGAGCCTCTACGGGGACGATGCGGAGATCGCGCTCCATGCGCCGGGGGACCGGCAGATCCTCCGCGGGCCGATCGGATTACGAGAAGGCCTTGAGCGCATCACGGCGGGCGGACTCGCGCACGAGCTTCGGCTCGCCGGCCTGACTTACGGGGGCGGCTACGTCCTTGACCGCTGCTGCGATCTCCGCACGGGCAGGATCGCCGCATGGGGCGGCCTGACGATCTGCCGCGGGTTGATCACCCGGCACACCCACGCCCCGGCATGGAACGTCGTAAGGCCCAGCACGGCGTGACCGGCCGATGTGCAGCAATGGGCCTTAGCCGTAGCTTCGCCGCCATGCCGACGACCGACCCCCATACCCGCCCCGCGGGCGACCCCGCCGCCAGCCCTAGGTACGCACCGCCGGTCAGGCGCACCGCGCGCCCGGGTGCCCGACGAACTGGCCGACGAGCCGATGGGGCCACCAACGGCATGGCGCCACAAGAGTGACCCTCGAGCTGGTAGACGACCTAAACGCGCGACAACTATCCGATCCGAGCGCGCGCGATACGCTCGCCACATACGGCACCGCGACGAGAGGCTGCACCAATGGGACTCTTTCGGCACGGCGACGACACGCCGAGCGGCCATCGCTTCCAGATGCGAGAGAAGTTCCTCTCGATCGGGGACGACTACTGGATCGAGGGCGAGCAAGGCGAGCGCGCCTACAAGGTCGACGGCAAGGCGCTGCGGGTTCGGGACACCTTCGTGCTCGAAGATCGCGACGGCAACGAGGTCGCGAAGATCCAGGAGCGCAAGCTCCGCGTCCGCGGCACGATGGAGGTCGAGCGCCAGGGCAACAGGCTGGCGACGGTCCACAAGGCGATCGTCGGCATCCGCGATCGCTTCAACATCGAGATTAACGGCGGCGACGACCTCAACGCGCGCGGCAACGTCGTCGACCACGAATATGAGATCAAGCGCGACGGCGATGTCACCGCGACCATCTCGAAGCGGCGGTTCTGGGTTCGCGATACCTACGGCATCGAGATCCGGGAGGGCGAAGACGACGCGCTTATCCTGGCGCTGGCCGTCGCGATCGATGACATGGGCCGCGAGTGATCGGGGCGATTTTGACCGGATTCGTCGCAGGCGTCATCGGGCGGCTGCTCGTGCCTGACATTTGGAGCGATCTGCGAGGCCCGAAGTCATGGCTGTTCTCCCTCGGGCTTGGTCTCGCCGGCGCGCTGCTCGGCTATCTAATCTTCACCGTAGGACTCGGCATCGGCGACAGCGCAGTCTTCGACTTTGGTGGAATCGTGGGCGCCATCATCGGCGTGATCATCCTGCTCCCGTTCGTCGGCATCTGGGCCCGCGCCACGGGACGATCTCACAGCCGCTAGGAACCGGGTGTGCCGGCGACGCGGACGGCAAGCCTGACCGCGGGAGCGCACGCCCAGCTTGCCGAAGATGCGGCACAGGTGGGATTCCGCGGTCTTCTCGCTGAGGAACAGCGCGCGGCCGACGCCAGACCGCGCGCGAGTCCCACCGCCCAAGGCGGTGAGGCGATCGTCCGTTAGCAGGGTCTCGCGGTGCGCCACCGATGGCTCTCGTTCCCTTCGAGCGCTCGACGCCGGTGATTAGTAGCGGTTTGGCGGCGGCGGCTATCCCGTTCGCGTGCCACCACGCTAGGAGGGCGATGCGCGCATTCGCGAGTGGTCGATGACCTTGCGCGGCTCGCCGCGGCACCAGCTAACGCGAGGTTGCTGACGATTGACCCCTCTCGAGGGGTCGGCACGTCCCCGAGAGGCTGATGCGTCGCCCAGAGCAGCCAAATTGCGAGGCTGTTCATCCGGTATCTGGGCTGTCGCGCAGCGTCTCCAACCTCGGCTGAACGTTTGGCACAGCAATCGCGGGCACGATCCTCGGCTCGGATCTCGCGTCCGGCAACCAGTCCTACCTGTTCGCAATGTTCACCCTCGCCGCCCTCGCGCTCCTCGGCTTGTGGGCGGCCTGCTCCCGCCGGCCGACACGAGCCGGCAAAGCGGCACGGCCGAGCTCTCGCCCGCGACCGCAACCACGCACTGACCAACATCCCCTCGTATGGCGCCGGTCGCTCGGCTCGCTGTTGCCCGCGGTGACGGGGCTCGCCCCCGAGCCCGGGGTCGGCGTTCGGGCTCCTGGCCATTGCTCACAAGCTTGAGCACTCCCACCGAGCGCCAACGCCGGGGTTGTCGTGTCCTTGGGCCGGCGGCATCGCCTATGCCACCGCTTCGATGCTCGGCGGCGCTGGCGGCCTTGGCTAACGCCGAGCCAGCCAGTCTGAGCGCTTGCTGACCGACCCGACCGGCCCCGCTCCTCCGACCGAGCATGAGGCAGCCCTCAACCGATGAAGTGCTCCGATGCGATCGCGTTCGCTCGGCCCGTCGGCACCCGGCCGGTCCCTAGCTGCATTTGGAGCTGCTGGCGTCGGTGAAGTCCTTGGCGGTGGTGGCTAGGTTGGTCACGTCGCCGACCAGGGTGGTGACCTGAGTTGCGGTGGGCGAGGAGGGCGTGTTCTGGATCGTGGCGGCGAGCTTGTTGACCGATGAGTCGATCGCCGAGGTCTCGCTGGGGAAGTCGCTCTTGGCCGAGTTGACCAGCGCGGTGGCGTCGCTTTCGACCTTCTTGAGCTGAGATTTCAGGGCGTCGAGGCCGCCGCTCTTGACGTCGACGTCACCCAGGCCCTTAACCGACTGCTCGAGGGTGCTGCGCTTGGAACAGTAGGCGGGCTTGCTGCTCCCACAGGCGGTGAGCGTCACGATCGCGACCATGATCGCTGCCCCCACCGAGAGCGTTCTACGGCGTGCAGTGGTCATGCTCTATGTTCGCACGGACGAGGTCAGCTCGTCCGCGGTTGCAACGAAGGCGATGAGGCGATCGTGCGTTTTGGCGGGCCCCGCGGTGCGACACGGACTGCTCTCGTTGGCTCCGAGCGCTTAGGGCCTAGCCCGGTAGGGGTTATGTAGCCGAGGTCGAACCTGTTGGTCGTGGGAGGACGTTTGCGGCCGGGAGGTCGATCGATGGGCCTGGTGTCAAAGGACGACGGTTGGCGGATGCCGGAGTGGTTGTGGGAGCGGATCGAGCCGCTGTTGCCCGAGCGGCCGTCGCATCCGCTGGGCTGTCATAACCCGCGTGTCCCCGATCGCCACGCGATGGACGCGATCCTGCTGGTGTTGCGGACGGGCATGCAGTGGAACGCGCTGGACGCGACCGGGATTTGTTCGAGCTCGTCGGCGCATCGGCGCTTTCAGGAGTGGGTGCGGGCCGGGGTGTTCGCCGAGATCTGGCGCCAGGGACTGCTCGAATACGACAAGACGGTGGGCATCGACTGGGAGTGGCTGGCCGCCGACGGCGCCATGACCAAGGCGCCGCTGGGCGGCATCAAGACCGGACCCAATCCCACCGACAGAGCGAAAAAGGGGCGAAACGTTCGCTTCTGTGCGAGGCGGCAGGGGTCCCGGTCGGCCTGGCGCACGACGGCGCCCACCGCAACGACCAGCGGCTGCTAGCCCCGACGCTCGAGAGCATCCCGATCGGGCGGCCCGAGCCGACGCCCGAGCGGCCCCAGGGACTGTGCCTGGACCGCGGCTATGACTCGCCCCCGATGGGCGACCTCGCCATCGAGCACGGCTTCACGCCCCACGTCCGCAGCCGCGGCGAAGAGATCCGCCTCAAGGCCCACACTCCCGGCTGGCGTGCCCGGCGCTGGGTCGTCGAAGCCTGCCACTCCTGGATGAACCGCAACCGCGCCCTGCTCACCCGTTGGTCGAAAAAGGACGACAACCACCTCGCCCTCCTACACCTCGCCGCCGGCCTCATCGCCTTCAAGAAAGCCCACGCCGCCCTACCGGGCTAGGCCCTAAGGCGTGCGCGCATCCGGACCGACAGCGGACCCCACGTTCGTAGCTCCTACGGGATGCAGCCGGTCGTTCGAGAGCAGTCCGGTCCGCATCCCGTCCCGCCCCGAAACGCAAACCCCCACTAGGACCGTTCAAATGACTGCGTGGCCCGATCGCGCTCGGCGTCGAGGGCGTCAAGCCGTCCGGCGAAGTCGACGCCGGCACCGTCGAGCAGGGCCCCGTAGTGGCGCTCGATCAGCGGACGCTCGTGCCCATGATCCGGGCGAGGGTGAAGATCGGCATGCCGGCCGCGAGCGCGTCAGACGCGAACGTGAACGCAGGTCGTAGATCCGTGCCGGGGTCCGTATGCCGGATGCTTCAACGGCGGGAGCCCACCGGCGCCGACGCCAGTTGTCCAGGTTCAGCAGCCCGCCTTCGGGCGCGTGACTCCGGTGGTCCAATAACCAGCGGCGAGAGCTAGACCGTGACGTGAATTCTACAGCACAACGACGACGACAACGGGGTGTCAGCCGATCTCTTTTTCCCAGAGCGGGTCCCAACTTTCGCCGTTTTTTCGCCAAACCGTAGGACCGGGGGCGCCGCCCAAAATTCTCTCGCGGGCCCCCCGGCCCCCTCGTGTGGTTGCCACGCGTAGGCCGGGTCTCGTCGACCACTTTTTGTCGGCTGTCGCCCGCGGCGAGCTAGTCGGGGGGGCGCCTCCACTTCGCCGCTGAGCTAGAGGCTCACTTCCAGGGTTGCGACTACCAAGGGTGACCCAGGCGGAGAAGCGCCGTCGGGCGCTTCCTCCGAGTAGACAACCCGGTGAGGATTTAGCGCCAGCACGCCGTCCGGCGTCCGAACCTTCATCGGCTCGTTCGAATCGAGCGCCGCCTGGATGGCGCGGTTGACTTCGTCGGCGCTTGCCTGGATCACCAGATTCGTGCCTGTATCGAGCTTGAGTCTGACCATGCCGGTCTCCTCTTCGAGGGCTACCCGGCCGGTCTGAGCGCCCAAACGGCGTGATCTAGCACGACTTCGGCCCTAGTGCGCAGTTCCGCGTTAGTCGCGAGGCGGTCGCGCCCCGACAAAAACGCCCCCCCGGCCCGGTCTCGTCGTGCTCTCTGGCCCAAGAGTGGCCCAAACGTCCCCAAGGCCGTTTCCTTAGCCGCTGCGGAATCGCACCTCTCCAAGCTCCGAAACCCGTGTCGTAGCGGGGGATTCGTCGCCGTCCGTCTCCTCGCGTCGTTTTCGTCGGCGCTGCTTGCCATGCAGAAGGTCGTGGGTTCGAGTTTCATCAGCCGCTTGATTCGAAACCGCCTGCTTTGCAGGCGGTTTTTCTCGTTTGGTGGCCGCTCCGTGAGGACTTGCCGGAACCTTGTCCCCACTTCGTGTCCCACGACGCGCACGCTCCAGTGACTCCGTGGCGTGGCTCCATAGAAAGGGGGATCCGCCTGAACGGTGACCCGCGTGCGCCGGTCGAAAGTGGCCCGCCCGGCGCCCGGTCGGTGTCGGGCCGCGCTGATCATCGCTTGGTCTTGTGGTGCCGGGCAGTGATCGGCGCGGAGGTGCGGGTGGAAATCAGGCGGATGCAGCCGTCGAGCGGCTCTTCGATCCGCGAGACCCATCCCCGCACGGGCTTCATCGGACGATTCGGGGCGGTCGCCAGCTCGGGCAATCAGCGCATGTAGCGGCTCACGGCCACGACAACAGGGAGCAACAGAATGAGTATGGCGGGATCGCTCTTCCGTTCGGGTGACTGAGCCGGGGACCGAATAGGGGCGACTAAGCGTCCTGGCAACGTGAGGGAACGCCCGTCGGGCCAAAATCCGCTGCGTAGGTCCGAGTTTCTACACGTTCAGACTCTAGGGCGGACTAACCCCGAGTTCTCGCAACACCAGCGGTTGCGGGTTTGATACCGGCTTGATGTCAGACGGCCCCCGCCCAGTGGCGGGGGCCGTCTGCGCGTCGGCTCAGTCTCCGGGTCGCCAAACCAAGTGGAAGGGGAGCCGGAGTGACAGAGCACGACGTGCTCGTCGGATTCCGCCTGCGGCTATTTACGCTCGCCGACGAGCTGGGCAACGTCTCGGCCGCGTGCCGGGCGATGGGAGTGGATCGATCGACCTACTACCGCTGGAAGCGACAGGTCGACCGGTGGGGCCTGGAGGCCCTCGGTGTGCGCGAGCGCCGGCGGCCGCGGATGCCCAACCAGATCGGCCCGCACCTCGAGCAGAAGATCATCGCCTTCGCGCTCGGCCACCCCGGGCTGGGGCCGCGGCGGATCTCGGCCGGGCTCGCGCGCCAGAAGTGGGGCGCGATCCGGATCTCCGAGCACGGCGTCTGGCGCGTGCTGGTCCGCGTTGAGCTCAACACTCGCTCCAAGCGCCTGGCCCTGATCGCCCGCCACCGCGACCCCTACGAGCGCAAGCCGCCGGCGCCGCCGCCCGAGCGCCACATCGACGCCACCGAGCCCGGCGAGAAGGTCCAGCTCGACCGTTTCTTCGTCGGCCGCCCAAGGGCACCGTCTGGCAATACGCCGCGATTGACGTCGCGTCGGCCTCCACCTGGGCCGAGCTGCACACCTCCCAGCGCAACCCCCGCTCGCGCTACACCCGCGAGCCGATCCTCCGCATCGCCCGCGAGCTCGCCGCCGCCGGCTGCAAGCTGCGCGAGGTCACCACCGACAACGGGTCAGAGTTCCGCGCCCGCGACTTCCGCGACGCCGTCGAGCACCTCGGCGCCCGCCAACGCTTCATCCGCGCCGGCCGCCCCAACGCAAACGGCTGCGTCGAGCGCCCCCAACTGACCATCCTCGAAGAATGCTGGCGCCCCGCCTTCGCCCGCTCCCTGGTCCCCAAGATGATCGGCCTCGCCCGCGACCTCGACCAATACCTCATCGACTACAACTACGACCGCGCCCACACCGGGCGCCTCACCCAACGACGCGCCCCCGCAGACATCGCCTACCGCGCCCACAAAACCAGCATCTCGAGATGACGCCAACCCGTCGCCACACCCCGGGGTTTAGGACGCACTAGGCGGCGGGGGTGCAGCTGGGACATCCGCTGACCAGCGCGCAGCGGACCGACGACGCCCGCTGACCGCCGCCGCCCGGTCGCCTCAGGCCGTCACGGGCCGAGCCTGGAGGATGTACAGCTCGCCGCCGCTGAGCGCCCACTCGAC
>JBKPMS010000006.1:0-58365 GCA_046732275.1 Actinomycetota bacterium
GGGCGGCCGTACTTGGCGTCGTCGTACGCGCGCTCGATGTAGTCCTGGTCCGGACAGATGTGGATCGTCCCGCGATGCTGGGGCCCGGCCTCGCTTCCCGGCAGTGCGCGGAAGTCCGGCAGCTCGCCCAGAGCCACGTTGATCTTCACGGAGGCGCTGGCATAGCTGATGCGTTCGACGTCGGAGACAAAGGCCTCGGGCAGCGCATCCCGGTCGAGCAGGCCCAGAAAAGTCACGCGGGCGTCGGCATTGCTGGCCACGACCGGGGCGGAGAACTCGTCGCCGGTCGCCAGCGCCACGCCGACGGCTCGGCCGCCGTGCACGAGGATGCGCGCCACCTCGGCGTCGCAGCGGATGTCGACTCCGAGATCGCGCGCCGCCGCTGCCAACGCCTGTGTAAGCCCGCCCATGCCGCCGCGCATGTATCCCCACACGCCTCGCGCGCCGCCGGCCTCACCCATGACGTGGTGGAAGAGCACGTAAGCCGTGCCCGGCATCGACGGGCTCGCCATCGCGCCGATGATCGCGTCCGTCGCAAGCGTCCCCTTCAGCTCCTCTGACTCGAACCAGCGATCCAGGATGGGGCGAGCCGCGCCGGTAAGGATTTCCACTGCCTCGCCGGCGCCGTCGCCCAACCGCCGAAACTCACGCCCGAGCGAGAACAGCGTCCGCAGGTCGTCGAGCCCCGGCTTCTGCAGATCGGGGGGCGCCATCGTGAGCGTCGTCTCGATCATTGCCGCCACCCGCTCGAGCATTGCCTCGTACTGTGGGTAGCGCTCCGCGTCGCGCGCGCTGAACTTCGCGATCTCGTTGCGGGTCAGCTCGGCGTCCGGGCTCATCATCAGCGACCTGCCGTCCGGACACGGCGTGAACGACGAGGGGTCGCGCGCGAGGACCTCGTAGCCGTAGTCGGCCAGCCGCAGATCGCGGACGATTCCCGTGTGGAAGAGACTGTTGACATAGGCGGCGGTGGACACCTTGAAGCCGGGGAACGTCTCCTCGCTGACGCACGCGCCGCCGACGACGTAACGCCGCTCGAGCACGAGGACGCGCAACCCCGCCCGCGCGAGGTAGCACGCTGTCACCAGTCCGTTGTGCCCGGCGCCGATCACGATGGCGTCGAAGCGCGATGGGCTCAGCGTCATGCGCCCAGTGTCCCACGCGCGCCGGGAGCACTCTGGTGTCGTGCTCGTAGAGCTCTTCGAGGATTGCCTCGACGTAGCGGCGTTGCCGGCAGTCCAGTCGATCTAGCATCTTCACATGGCTGACCCGATCCTCGAGCGGGACGAACTGGCGCAGTGCCTGCACCTTGTTGCCGACGAGGCGGCGCATTACCTGTCCGATGTGGACGCCGTGCCGGTGCGTCCGCCCGGGCCCGGTGAGCCGGGGCAAGGTCTTGCCGCGGCCTTACCGGAGGAAGGGGCGGGCTCGCTCGCAGCCCTTCGTGAGCTGGTCGAGGCGGCGTCGGAAGGAGCGACGCGTTCCGCCGGGCCTCGTTTCTTTCACTTCGTCATGGGCGGCGGCACGCCGGCGGGTCTTGCAGCCGACTGGTTGACGAGCGCTCTCGATCAGGTCGCCTTCAACTGGGTCAGCTCACCGTTCGCGATGCGGCTCGAGCAGGTCTCCCTCGACTGGCTGAAGGAGCTCTTCGAGCTGCCGCCTGCGTGGAGCGGCGTGCTCACGAGCGGGGCGACGATGGCGAACTTCACCGGACTCGCCGCGGCACGCCGCTGGTGGGGCGCTCAGCACGGCGTGGATGTCGAAGAAGCGGGGCTTGCAGGCCTGCCGCCCGTCCCCGTCCTCGGCGGCGGCTACGTGCACGCGAGTGCAACGAAGGCACTCGCGATGCTCGGGATTGGGCGTCGTCAGGTGCGGACGTTTGCTGCGGATGGGAGTGGCCGCCTGGACACCCACGGGCTGGAGACGGCTCTCCGCCGGTTCGAGGCACCGGCGATCCTGCTTGCGACGGCCGGCGAGGTCAACGCCGGCGCATTCGATCCGATCGACGAGCTTGCAGACCTCGCAGGAGAGTACGGCGCGTGGCTTCACGTCGACGGTGCGTTTGGACTGTTCGCCGCCGTTTCGCCTGCCACACGAGCGCTCATCCGGGGCATCGATGGAGCTCACTCCGTCTCGCTCGACGCGCACAAGTGGCTGAACGTCCCGTACGACTGCGGCGTGGCCTTCGTCCACGACCCTGCGCTGCACAATGGCGCGTTCTCGGCGTCGGCGGCGTACCTCGGCACCGCGGAGTCGGAGCGGCCGACGTTCGGGAACTTGTCGCCGGAGATGTCTCGCCGGGCGAGGAGCCTTGCCGTCTGGGCGACGCTCCGGGCGTACGGCCGCGACGGTTACCAGACGATGGTCGAGCGTCACGTCGCACTCGCCGGCCGCTTGGCCGAGCAAGTCGATGCCGAACCTGAGCTGGAGAGAGTCGCCGAGGTTCCGCTGAACGTCGTCTGCTTTCGATATCGCCCCACCGGGGTGGAGGAAGCCGAGCTCGACGAGCTGAACACGAGGCTTGGCCAGGCTGTGCTCGACGACGGGCGTGTCTACTTCGGGACGACGACCTATGCGGGCAAGGTCGCTTTCCGTCCGGCGATCGTGAACTGGCGCACCGAGGCGGTGGACGTCGACCTCATCGTCCCGACGATCCTGGAGCTCGGATCTACGGTCTTGGCCGCCGTGGCGCCTCGGTGATGCGAGGAGATCCGTCGCAAAGCCTCCTCACGACGCCGAGGAGCCGGCCGATGTCCACCGGCTTCGAGATGTAGTCGTCGAAGCCCGCGGCCAAGAAGCGCTCGCGGTCGCCGTGCATCGCCTGGGCCGTCAACGCAAGGACCGGTATGGAGGCGGTGCGCCCGTCGGCGCGCAGACGACTTAGCGCCTCTATGCCGTCGAGGTCCGGAAGCGCGATGTCCATGAGGACAAGGTCCGGTGCACTTTGCGCCGCAAGCGCGATCGCCTCCCGGGCCATCATCGCCTCGAGGATGCGATAGCCCTTCGCCCCCAGGACATCCCGGAACAGCTTCATGTTCTTCTCGTTGTCCTCGACGACAAGGAGCTGCTCGCCGGCCATGGCTAGGTCGACCTTGCCGGGAGCGTGAAGACGAACGTACTTCCCTCTCCGGGCTGGCTGTCGACCCAGATGCGACCGCCGTGCAGTTCGACGAGCCGCTTGGAGACCGCAAGACCGAGCCCGGTTCCCTCATGCTGCTCGAGCCCGGTTTTCGTCTGCTGAAACTCCTCGAAGATGCGCTCGTGATCCTCGGGTGCGAGGCCGGGACCCGTGTCCGCCACCGACACTCTGACCTCGCCGTTGACCTGGGCGGCGGTCACGTCGACCGCTCCTCCCGCAGGCGTGAACTTCACTGCGTTCGAGAGGAGGTTGAAGATGACCTGCCTGATCCGGCGCTCATCGCCCTCCACGACGTCGACGTCTCGGGCCGCGCTGACGGCAACGTGGACGCCGTTCGTGCTCGCGCGCTCGCGCACCATCGCGACTCCGCGCTCGAGCGCGCTCCGCAGCGAGAACGGCGCAACCTCCAGTGAGATCTCGCCGGCCTCGACCTTCGAGAGGTCGAGGACTTCGTTGATCAAAGCGAGCAGATGGTTGCCGGAGGAGACGATGTCGTCGAGATACTCCGCCTGCTTCTCGTTCAGCTCACCGAACATCCGCTCGCGTAACACCTGCGAGAAGCCGATAATCGCGTTCAAGGGCGTCCGCAGCTCGTGGGACATGCTCGCGAGGAACTCGGATTTGTGCCGACTCGTCGTCTCGAGCTCCTTGTAGAGGCGCCGAAGCTCGTCGTTCATACGATTGACGTTGGCCGCAAGGGCGCCGAGCTCGTCACGGTTGGGGACGTCGACATGGCCGGAGAAGTCGCCGGAGGCTATTCCAGCGAGCCGCGCATCGATCCGCTGGATCGGCCCGATCAGCGACCACGAGAGGACGAATCCCAGCAGCAGCGCGAGGGCAAGGGCTCCGGTCGCGACGCCGATGAAGAGGTTGCGAGAGCTCGCGTATGCGCTCGCGTTCTGGGCGATCAGATGGTTTGCCTTCGCGGTTGTCGCATCAGTCAGCACCTTGGCCAGCTGATTGAGGTCGATCGCAAGTAGTTCCGAGGTGGAGCGGAGGCGCAGCGCACGGTCGCCGGCCGCCGCATGACGCTCGACGTTGATGATCTTGTGCATCACCAGCGAGAGGTCCCGGCTCTTCATGCGGATACGGCGAAGGATGTCCTCGTCCTCCGCGGGAACCCCCAACCGGAGGTCAAAAAGGGTCGAGGCCGTGATCCGTGCAAGCTGGTTTACGACCGCCAGGTCTACGGTGACCGGCGATCTTCCGCGACGCTCCGGTAATCCCCCCGGGTTGACCTTGTAGTAATCCGATCCAACGTTTTCCGCGAGCAGACCACGGACGGTTCCAGTGGCGCTCTGGAGGTTCCCGTAGGCGGACGCTCGTTTCTCGAGTGCCCCGAGCGTCCCCATCCGATCGTTCGACTGACCGAGGACGCGTAGCCCGAGTAGGCCGACCGCGACAACCAACACCGCAGTTCCGACGAAGGCGACGAGGAGCTTGGTGTGAACCTTCGCCGGCAGACGGCCGACAGCGCGGACGAGAGGGTTATCGCCCCGGCTCAGTGGCCCGGGCGCATGCTCGACGGCGTTCGGTCGCCTCGCTGACGGTCCCGACAAGGTCTCAGGGTCGGAGCGGGGCCGAACCTCCGACCATGCTGGTGATCAGCCACCGACCGTTGATCCGGGCAACCTCCTGATCGGCCGCTGTGTGGCTCACGACCTTTCGAGTCTTGACGTCGATGTAGTGACACTCGAAGTGGAGCGCCCCGCTGTCGCCGTTCACCGCCATCCGCACCTTGTACGCGGGAGTGTCAGACAGCCAGTTGCGGTGGAACGCCTTCGATTCCTCGAGCCACGCGTGCCGGATCTCCTTCTTCCCCGTGGCCGTCTCGCCGGGCCCATAGGTGAACGTGGCGTTCGGGGCCCAGAGGCTCATCATCAGGTCGATGTCGTGCTTCGACGTCGCCTTGTGAAAGTTCTTCTCGATCTGGTCGATCGCGTAGAGATCGGCCTTCCGTTCCAATGCCTGCTCGGAAGCCGAGCCGGCGCTCGAGCTCGCGCAGGCAGCCTGCGTGATGACAAGTACGAGTGCTCCGCCGACCAATAATGCGCGCATTGCTCAGAGCCTCCTCTCGTTCTGGCTCGCCTATGCAATCGGCACGTAACGATGATCACATGCGCGGGCGGATTCGTCTAGTGCCGGAGCGAACCTAGAAGCAGCGCGTCCGCGCGCCTAGGGTGCTGCCCTGGCATTTGGACGGGTGGCTGGTACACGTGTCATCGAGCCTCCGGCCGTCTCGACCGATGCGTGCAGTACCGGCGAACCTGATCGGGAAATCGAGCGACGTCGAGAGGCTTTTCGAGGCAGCCGGCGAAGCCCGCGCTTCGAAGCCACTCGTCGCCCCGCTCGAGTGGCAATGCGCTGAGCGCAACTACCGGAATCGAAGCCGTTCGAGGCGCTCTCGCGAGCCTCCGCGTGACCTCCGCGCCGTCCAGATCGGAAAGCCGCAGGTCCAGCAGGATGACATCAGGCGCGTGCTCGGCTGCGAGGGCGAGGGCTTCCGTGCCGCTCGCGGCTTCGACCGTTTCGAACCCGCTGCGGCGGAGCAGGTCCCGTGCGAGCTTCCGGTTCTTGTCGTTGTCATCGACGATCAGGACGAGGGGGTGCGCGGCGCCTGGAGTCAAAGCCCGTGCCGTCCTATCCTCTATTTGTGTCGATCCGGCTCGTTGTTGCCGACGACCACTATCTCGTCCGCGAGGGGATTCGGCGGCTGCTCGAGACGCAGCCCGACCTCGAGGTCGCGAGCGCATGTGCTGATCTCGCGTCTCTGCTTGCCACGGTCGAGGAAGCGCGGCCGGACGTGGTCGTCACCGACATCCGCATGCCGCCCGGCGGCGCGGACGAGGGAATCCAAGCCGCCAAGCGCCTGCGGGAGACGAATCCCGACGTCGGTGTCGTCGTCCTCAGTCAGTACGCGACGCCGAGCTACGTGCTCGCGCTCCTGGAAGGCGGCAGTGAAGGGCGGGCCTATCTCCTGAAGGAGCGCGTGGACGACGTCGAACAGCTGGTGACGGCGATCCGCGCGGTCGCCGAAGGCGGTTCCGTGATCGACCCGAAGGTGGTCGAGGCGCTGGTAGCCGAGAACGCTCGTGTCGACGAGTCGCCCCTCAATGAGCTGACTCCGCGCGAGCGCGACGTCTTGCGTGAGATGGCAGAGGGGAAGAACAACGCAGGGATCGCCGAGGCGCTCTTCCTCACCGAGCGATCCGTCGAGAAGGTGATCCACTCGATCTTCCTCAAGCTCGGGCTCACCTGGGAGACATCCGTCCACAAACGCGTGAAGGCCGTGATCCTCTACCTCGCGGAGAGCGACTAGCACCGTCACCGCGAGAGGGGGAGCGAGCCCGCGACTCGGGTGCCCCCGTCGAGAGTTGTCTCGATCGTGAGCCGGCCACCGAGGGCCTCGACGCGATCGCACAGGGCGTCGTCGCCGGTGTTCGTGCTGCTGCTGTCTACGGCGACCGCGAAGTCGATGACCCCGTCGTCGTCCCGCACGGTGATGGTCGCTCGAGCGCCGTCGCCGGCGCGCCCGAGGGCGTCGAGACAGCAGAAGTAGACGGCGCTCGCGACCTCGTCGGTGTACTCGGCGGTTGTTGCGACGTCGACCTGCGCCGGCACGCGGAGCGCCACCGCGGCGGCACGTAGGGCCGTGGCGAGGCCGCCGGCGTCGAGCAGCGGTGGGTAGATGCGGTGTGCGAGCTCCGCCGTCTCGGCGAGGGCCTGCTGCACGTCACGACTCATCTCGTCGAGGAGCGCCTTAGCCGCGTCGGGGTCTGTGTCAGCCAACGCGCGGGCCAGCTGTAGGTTCGCCGCCAGGGCAACGAGGTGCTGCTGAGGACCGTCGTGAAGGTCGTGTTCGAACTGGCGTCGCTCGGCGTCGGCGGCCACGAGCACTCGCTCCCGGGACGCGCGCAACTCCGCGACCTCGAGTCGCATTCGGTCGAGGGACTCCTGCGGCGTCTCGACGCGCGGAACCTCCACAGCGATCGACCTCCTTTGAGGGCCTGCCGAAGTTGTCCGTCATAGCCGCGGCGCCGTCAAGCGGCCGGGCATCCCTTTCGAGGGGGATGGCAGCTTCCTGCCCATTCGCGTGGCCGCACGATGTTCGGGGCTGCGGCCGCGTCCTAGCGTGACGGGGGATCGTGAACGGCTATCACCAATACGGTTACGAGGTTCGTGAGCGCCGCCGGCGGCGTGAGCGCGACGGAGACGCAGAGCGGTTGTTCCGGCAGCTGCGCGCCGAGCGTCAGGGTCGTCGCGCGGTGTTCGACGCCATCCTGCGAAGACTGCTCATCCCGCAGCGTCGCGTCACCGCGCGCAGAACGTGAGCCGCGGCGTCGCGGCTGGGCTTCTCCTCGCGCTTGTATTCGCTCACAGTGCGAGCGCGTACGAGACGCCGACGGCGCTGAACGACGTCGCACGCGTCTACTCGCTCGGTGTCGGCGAGGTGCGTTGCGCGTCGGCTGCGGAATGGGAAGCAGACGCGTACGCACGCTCGTACTGGGCGTACACGAATGTGCGCAAGGACTATGCGGTTCTCTCGCCGCTCGTCTGCGAAGGTGCCGAGGGCCTGGCGGATGTCCGCGTTCCCGCGTGGCAACGCGCACTCGGGACGCTCGTGCTGGTCCACGAAGCCTTCCACCTGCGGCACTGGCGGTACCGCCGAAACGAAGCGAAGGTCGAGTGCCAGGCGATGGTCTACTTCACCGAGGCCGCGCAACGGCTCGGCGCCAGTGAAGTGGAGGCAAGCGAGCTGTACCCGTACGCCCTCGCCTGGCATTGGCGTCGCATCCAGCTGCTCCCCTGGGACCGGGATCCCAAATGCGTCCTGCCACCGTGGATCCCACCGATCCCATAGGCGGGCGGCCGTTAGCACCCTCTGTGAGGGCGTGGCAGCCCCCGCGTCATTTTCGTGGCGCCACCGTAGTTACATCGGCAGCGCCTTCCTAGCGTCGTAGCGATGACGAACAGGAAGGAGCTGTCATGAAGGGAAGGTTCATCTTCGCCGCGTTGAGTGTGGCGGCGGCGGTCGCATTGAGCGCAGCGGCCGTGACAAGCAGTGCGCCGGCGCGGGCGGCGGGCTCGCCTGACACCTATGTCGCAGCTTGGGACGGAATCGGATCGCAAGCGTTCACGGCTGCGGGCCTGTCGCCGGCCGAAGGCCACGTGATCTTCGCGTACGTCGCGATCGCGGTCTACGACTCGGTCATGGCGATCGAAGGCGGATATCGGCCGTTTGCGATCGACGTCGACGCGCCGCCGGGCGCGTCGTCCGAAGCCGCGGTCGCCGCGGCTGCATACGGCGTTCTCGCCCACTACTTGCCCGCTCAGAACGCGGGGATCCTCAAGCCGGCATACGAGGCGTCCCTCGCAACGATTCCCGCCGGTCAAGCGAGGGAAGACGGCGTCAGCACAGGCACGGAGGTCGCAGACCGGCTGATCGCGCAACGGGCCGACGACCGTTTCCGCGAAACAGTCACGTACACCTCGCCGAATCCACCGATCCCCGGTGTGTGGATCCCAACTGCACCGACGCCCGCGGTCGGGACGTATCTCCCCCGGATGCGGCCGTTTAGCCTCCGCTCGGCGGATCAGTTCCGGCCGAATGGGGCACCTGCTCTCTCGAGCAAGCGCTGGGCCCGGGACTACAACGAGGTCAAGCAGATCGGCTCGAGCACGAGCACCACCCGAACAGCCGGGCAGACGCTGGCGGCTCGCTTCTGGGCGGAGCCTCCGGTCCAGCAAGCACACGCGTCCTTCCGGAAATTCATCCTCGATCGCCGACTGGACGTAGACGGCGCGGCGCGGTTCATGGCGATGATCTCTGTCGTCTACGCCGATGCCCTGATCGCCTGTTTCGACGCCAAGTATCACTACACGTTCTGGCGCCCGATCACCGCCCTCCGCGCGGGAGACACTGACGGCAACGACGCGACTGTGGGCGACTCGAACTGGGCTCCGCTGCTCGCGGTCACGCCGAACCACCCGGAGTATCCGAGTGCACACTCTTGCGTCACCCCGGCCGGAGGAAGCGTGATCGCGCGGTTCTTGAAAACGAAGAAGATCGACTTCACCGTTCCGAGCCTGACCGGCCTCGGCGACCGTTACTTCGCGCGACCGAAGGACCTCGCAAACGAGGTCGGAAACGCCCGGATCTGGGGCGGCATCCACTACCGCTCGGCCGTCGAGGACGGGATCGCTATCGGCAAGAAGGTTGCGAACCAGGTGCTTTCTCACCACTTCAAGAAGACCCGGTAGGGGGCCGGTGACGCAGAGGGGGCCCGTCGCCACGGGCCCCCTCTCGTCCCCTTCCGGAGGACGTTTCTCTACGGGACGGCGACACCGTCCAAGAAGAGCTGGATCGCACCGGCCGCCAAGCCGGCGGAGCTCACTGTGTCGTTGCCCGCGAGGGTGTTGACGTCGAGCCGGTCGGTCGCCTCGGGATGAAGGATTCCGACCGTCGCAGCGAGACCGGCCACAGTTACGCCGGCAGCGGCACTCCCGCTGACGTTGATGTTGTCGTCCCCGTTGCTCGCGTTGACAATGACCTGGTCGGCTGCGCCGTCGCCGGCGTTGCCGCCGAGGGCCCCGGCGAGGTCGACATTTACCGAAGTGACGTCAGTGCCGGCGAGGTCACTGACGGTGACGACGTCGGCGGCGCCGAGGGCGTTGAAGTCGACGCGTTCGACATCGTCCGTGTCCATGAGGACGTTGCCGGGCTGGCGGAAGAACCTGAGCCGTGGCCCGTTGGCGGACACGTCGACGGTCTCGGCGACGTTGGCGCCGTTGAAGCGCATGGTGTCGGTGCCGTCCTGCCCTTCGATCGTGTCGTTGCCGTCGCCTGGATCCCAGATGAAGGTGTCCTCGCCGGCGCCCAACCGGGCGACGTCATTGCCACGGTTGCCGTCGATCGAGTCACTCCCCTCGCCGCCGAGTAGGGTCTCGAGTATCTGACTCCCGGCGATCGTGTCGTTGCCGTCACCGCCGTCGAGCGTCAGGCCGATCAACTGGGTGGCAAGAGCCGCTGCGGAGATGCTGTCGTTGCCGCCGAGGCCTTTGACCGTCAGCTGGTCGACCGGCTCCGGGTGCTGAATCGCCACGAGCGCCTGCAAACCGGACACGCTCGCATCCGCGTTGACATTGATGTTGTCGTTGCCGTTGCTGCCGTTGACGACGACCTGGTCGGCTGCGCCGTCGCCGGCCGCGCCGCCGAGGGTGCTTGCGAGGTCGAGGTTGACGGCAGTGACGTCGGTGCCGGCGAGGTCGTTGACGTTGACTACGTCGGCGCCGCCGAGGGCGTTGAAGTCGACGCGTTCCACGTCATCCGTGTCCATAAGGACATTCCCGGGCTGGCGGAAGAACCTGAGCCTGGGCCCGTTGGCGGACACGTCGACGGTCTCGGCGACGTTGGCGCCGTTGAAGCGCATCGTGTCGATGCCGTCCTGTCCTTCGATCGTGTCGTTGCCGTCGCCGGGATCCCAGATGAACGTGTCGTCGCCCTCGCCCATGTACGCGACGTCGTTGCCACGGTTGCCGTCCATCGAGTCGTTCCCGTCGCCCCCGAGGAACGTCTCCGCGCCGGAGCCGCCGATCAGGTTGTCGTTGCCGTCGCCACCGTCGAGCTTCGTCTGGATCGCGTCGGTGAAGACTCCGTTGCTCTCGTCGATCCGAAGAAGGTCGCCGCCGCCGCGGGCTCTGACATCGACGCGCTCGATGTCGTCACGTTCGAAGCTGAAGTCGGCAGACCCGTCGTCGCCGACGTCGACCTGAAGCGTGCCGGGGTCCCCGGCCTTCAGCCGCAGCGTGATCTTGTCGTCTTCCCTGGTGCCTTTGATCTTCAACAAGCCGTGCTTCAGCTTCGGCTCCTTGAACTTGTCGTCTCTGGAGTGCGGGGACGACTTGTCCGTCGGCATCGTCGGCGCGGCGGTCGCTTGACCCGCCGCGATCACCGCCGCAGCAGCGACGGCGGCAAATGCTGTGGTTCGAACGAGCTTCTTCATTTGTTGCTCCCCCTTCGGAGTCGTTGATGCCTCGTGTGGCTAGAGACACCGGGGAGCGGCGGTCTATTCCCGGGCCGAAAAATCCGATTTGCCGGGAATGGCTGACGCTGAGTGGAGTCTTCCTTTATGTGAAAGCTCTTCGGAAGAGCGGGGTTCCGCCCTGTGGGGTCGCCGGGCCGCGGCCGCAGTTACCTTTCGTCGTACAGAGGTCATGAGACGCGGGCGAAGAGACGAAGCTGAAGCCGGCCAGGAGGTTGTCGAGCTGGCGGCGCTGGCGGACGGGTCGCTCGCGCCGGAGCGCCGGGCGGGGCTCGAAGCACGAGTCGCGGCATCTCCGGAGCTAGCGGAGCGGCTCGCCGAGCAACAGCGCGCCGTGACGCTTGCGCAGACCGCCGCCGCCGAGGTCGAGGCACCGGTCGACCTGCGAAGGCGCATCGAAGCTCAGCGGCAGCCGCGTCGTCGGCCGATCTCCCGTCGGCTCGTCCTGGTTCCGGCGGCCGCAACGGCCGTGCTGGCCGTCGCGCTCGCCGTCGCGTTCGGCGTCTTCGGCTCCGGCGCCTCCGGCGAGCGCTTTCACGCTGCCCTTGCGCCGACCGGCGCGGCGCCGAGTGCCGGCGGCGACGCGACGCTGACCAAAACGACGTCGGGCTGGCAGATCGAGCTCGACGCGACCGGCCTGCCACGTCTCGACGACGCGCGGTTCTACGAGGCGTGGTTGCGCAATGCCGACGGCGTTCTCGTACCGATCGGGACATTCAACGAGGGCAGGAAGGTGACGTTATGGGCCGGTGTGTCGCCCGTTGACTTTCCGTCGCTGACCGTGACGCGGGAGCGCGCCGACGGGAATCAAGCGTCGTCAGGCGACAAGGTTCTCGCCGGAACGATCGACACGGGTTAACCGCCTTCGATTCGCCGCACGACCTGTTGGCGTGCCCGATAGAGGCGGCTCATGACCGTACCCTCGCGGATCTTCAGCGCTCGGGCCGCCTCCTTGTAGGAGAGGCCGACGACGTCGACGGCAACGAGGACGTCACGGAACTCGGCGGCCAGAGCTGCGACCGCGGCGTACAGCTCCGTGGCTTCGAGAGCATCTTCCGGGCGACGGGCGTGAGGGTCGGCGACGAGGTCCAGCTCGTCGGGCAGCGGGTCGGGACGGAGTCGGCGTCCCTCCGTCCGTTTCTGCGTCAGGAACGTGTTGCGTAGCGCGCGGAGGAGATAGCCGAGATCGTCCTCGTTGCGCAGAAAACGCGGCCGACCGAGTACCCGCGCGTAGGTCTCCTGGACGAGGTCCTCCGCCTCCTCGCGTGAGCCCGTGAACGCCCAGGCGGCCCGGTAGAGCCGGTCCAGGTGATCTCCAAGCCGGGCGGGATCAAGCGTGCGCTCCATCTGTGACGGTCTGCGATGCGGCCTGCGTCCGCGCGAGCATAGAGCGGGGGACAACCGAACGCGACCTTGGCGATGCGGCGTTCGACTCGCATCGAGTAACGCGAATCGAATGGGCGCTCCGCGTCCCCCGCGCGTGTCAGCTACGGACTGACGATCGGGCGCACCTCGATGTCACGCTCCGGCGTCACCGTCTCGCCTTCCCCGAGGATCGAGCCGAACGAGCGCACGCGCTCCGGGTGCGTCATCGCGAGCCAGAGAAGGACGACCACGCCGATGCCGAGCCAGATCAGTGCGATCCACGGGCCATATTTCATCGGGGACGGCGGCAGCGGGTGGACCGATTTGTAGATCGTGTAGCCACAGATCGCGATGGCGCCGAGAGGTAACGCAATGTCGAGGATGACGTTATACGCCACATTCTCCCCGCGGGCCCGCCAGAACGAGACGATGCCCGAGAGTGCGACGAGGATGTAGGCGCTCAGGACACCGAGCGTCGCAGTCAGCGCCATGAATTGGATGTACGTGAAAGGCGCCGGGGCGGGGCTTGTCCAGTGGCGACCGAGCGTCAAGCCGAGCACGAACGTAATGAGGAGCGAGAGGCCGATGCCGACCCACGGTGTCCGCCACCGTGGATGCGTCCAGGCGAAGACTCGAGGCAAGCCGCCTTCCCGGCCCATTGCGAAGAACGTCCTCGCCGTCAGATGCAGGCCTGCGAGCGACGCGATGAACGCGCTCGTGATGACGGCAATGTCCACGAGCACGGACAGCCATGTTCCTGAGTAGCGGTTGGCGAGCGTGTCGAGCGGCGCAACGTCCTGTGCCCATTTGGCCGCGTTCGCGACACCGAAGCCGACAGACATCATCCAGGTGATGAAGACGTACCAGACGACGGCGACGACGGCGGCGGTGAGAATGGCGCGAGGAATCGCTCGGCGCGGTTCGGCTGCCTCTTCGCCCAGGACAGCGGCGGCTTCGAAGCCGATGAACCCCGTGAAAGCGAAGACGACTGCTAGGAACAGCCCGTGCGTCGACGGAAGGTTGTCGGGGTTGAGCGGCTGCAGCGTGACACCCGAGTCGCCGCCCTTCGCGAGCACGATGATCGCGAGCAGCAGGATTGCCGCGACACCGCCGGCACCGAGGACGAGCTGAGTCCTCGTCGAGAGGCGAATGTCGAAGAACGCAAAGAGCAGCAATCCGCCGAGAAGGATCAGGAAGCACTGGAACCAGCTCGGGCTCCAGCTCGTGTGCAAGTCGAAGAGGGTCGCCATCGTCACGGCTCCGATCGAGAGCACGAACGAGATCCCGACGGCAAACGCGGTCCCATAGAGCCACCCGCCGATGAAGCCCCCGCTGGGATGCAAACCTCGCGCGATGTATGTGTAGATGCCGCCGGCGCTCGCCATCCGGGCCGTGAAACGCACGATCACCGAGGCGAGGCACAGGCAGCCGACTCCCGCGACGATGTAGGCCCACGGGGTCGCGGCACCGGCGGAGATTGCAGCCGCTGAGGTTGCTGTGGCAACGCCGAGCGCGAGTGAAAGCAGTGCGAGCGACTGCGCGAATGCGTCTGCCAGGTTGAGGACGCCGTGTCGCAGGCCGCCGGCGGACCATCTCGACCCGGGCGCCTGGGTAACGGGCTCGGTCATTGCGTTGTTACCTCCTTCTCTAGTCTCCTAGCAGGGCCAAGATGCGCACGGGCGAGCCGTTCGCCTCACGAACCTTGAGCGGCGCGACGACCACTTGAGCGCGCTCCGGAAGCTGATCGAGGTTGGTCACGTTCTCGATGATCATTCGCCCCGCCCCGAGCCAGATCCGGTGGAGCTCGAACGTCGTGGAGTCGACGGGATCCGCCGAGGGGCCATCGAATCCGATCGCAGAGATGCCCTTCTGGATCAGCGCATGCGCGGCATCTGCGTCGGGATAGCTCCAACCGGTCCAGTACGCCTCGGTTTCCCAGTTCCGGCCGTTGTCGGAGAAGAGGAAGACGATGTCTCCTTCGTGGACGTTGTCCAAGTGCGGTTCGAGATCGCCTGGTGTCAATGGCCCTGGGTCGCGCTGAGACACGTCGATGGTCACCGCTTCCGTTACCAGTCGCTCGAGCCCGATCTCGTCGAGTGTGTCTCCGCCGAAGATCTGGTGAGCGGGCGCGTCTACGTGCGTGCCGATGTGGTTCAGCAAGTGGTAGTCGGTCATCGCATATCCGTCCTCCTCGACCCTTGCGATCGGCCTGAAGGACGGTTGCGGCAACCCCGGGAAGATCGGCATCCCGTCGTGGTAGGCGTGAGAGAGATCCACGATCCGCACCGATGGCAGCAGTTCGGCGCCGCGCCGATCAGTCCTGCGTGCGTGACCAGGCAAGCTACGGCGTGAGTCGGTAGAAGCGGTAGAAGTCGTTCTCGATCGGCAGGACCTCGAACGTGCGGAAGCCCGCGTCCTCTGCGTACCGGCGAGCGGTGTCCGTCCTCATGACCGTCCCGGTTCCGGCTGCGCCCTTACCGACCATCCCGACGGGCAGGCAATGGAGGATGCTGAAGCCGTAGTAGAAGCGCTCGATGTCGTCTCCCGGGACTTCGAACTTGTCGGCGACCCGCTCGTCGGCGATGACGACGGAACCGCCTTGGCCGAGCAGCTCGCGGCACGCGCCGAGGACGCTCACCGGATAGGACATGTCGTGCAGCGCCTCGTGGATGTAGACGAGGTCGTAACGACCTGCGAGCTCGGGATCAGCGGCGTCGCGAAGATGGAACGTCACGCGGTCCTCGAGACCGCTGCCTTCGAGATGCCTTCGTGCAGCCGCTATTGACTCATCGTCCAGGTCGAGCCCGTCGACGATCGCCTTAGGGTATGCGCGTGCAATCGCGAGGCTCGAGTAGCCCTGGCCGCACGCAACGTCTGCGACGTGCGCTGGAGGGTCGCTCCCGAGACGGGCGTGCACATCCGGGATCGAAGGCAGCCACTCCGTGCCGAGCAGGGCGTCGAACATCGGGCGCGTAAACGCAGCCTGGCCTTCGTGTAGGTCGGCCCCGTAGTCAGCGTAAGGAACGCCGTCGCCGGTCCGGAAGGCGGCGAGCAGCGCATCGAGGGGCTGGATGCAGGCGACGACGAGCTTCCCGATCGGCGCCATGTAGTTGAGGCTCGACTCGTCGAGGAGCGCCTCCTCGTGTCCCGGCGGGAGCGCGTAGCGCCGGTCGGCCGCGTCGGCGTCCGCATCGTCCACTTCGAGGATTCCGCTCGACGCCTGCTGCTCGAGCCATTCTCTGACGTAGCGCTCATGCGTGCCGGTGGCGCCGGCGAGCGCGGCCGACGTGATCGGGCCGCTTGAGAGTGCCCTGTAGAGGCCGAGCCGGTCGCCGAGGTAGACGGCGATGAGATCCCACGTGCCGAGCGTCGCCTCGAACAGACGGTTGACGAGGGCGTCGCGTTGCTGAGCAGCGTCGTTCATCCGTTAGCCACCGGAGTGTTCTCCGAGACCGGTGCGTTGGCCGGCATGTTCCTGCGCAAGAGGCTGTCGGCGATCCATACCACGAAATGCCGGGTTGATAAATCCGTAGGCAGTCACGGCGAGGTAGCAGAGCCCGATGCCGAAGAACGTGGCAGCGACGCCGATCGCTCCCACGAGGACACCACCGAGCAGCACGCCGAGCGGAATCGACGCCCACGCGCCTGCCTTGAATGCCCCGAAGACACGACCGCGTAGATCGGGAGGGACGAGCTCGAACAGCACGGTGTTGATCAGGGGGTTGATCGGCCCTGCCGCGAGGCCGCTGACTGCGAGCACGGCTAGCGCGACCGGGAGCGACGGCAGCGTCGCCATCACGAGGTAGAGGAGCGGCACGACGGTGAAGCAGGAGACGAAGGTCAGCCTCCGCGGAAACCGGTGGCCGACGGCGCTGTAGGCGAGCGCTCCCACGAGCGCGGCGCCGCCGAAGACGCCGTACATCACACCGAGGTCGGCGGCGCTTCCGAATGCCTCCCTGGCGAACACCGGCATGACGACCGGGAACGGTGCGTCCAGCAGGTTCGTGATCAGGACGGTGACCACGAAAGCCCGGACGAGCCGCCGGCCCCAGATGAAGCGCAGTCCTTCCGCGAGCTCGTTCAGATAACCACCGGGGGTCTCGCTCTTCGCAACACGCCTCGCCGGCGGCACGAGGAGCCCCACGAGCGCCGCCGAGACGAGGAAGCTCGCCGCGTCGAGCCAGAGCGCGGTCGTCGCCCCGAACGCGGCGACCAGGATCCCGCCGACAGGGGCTCCGACGAGCCAGGAGCCCTGCTGGATCGCGCCTCGGATGCCGTTGGCGCGTTCCATGCGAACGCCGGCGAGCTCGACGAGGTCCGGAAACAGGGAAACCCGTGCTGTCGCTCCCGGCGCGTCGAGAAGAGCGCCGAGAAAGACGAGGAGCAGGAGCTCCCACAGCTCGAGGCCGACGGTGGAATGTAGGAGCGGGATCGCCGCGACCGCCACGGCGCTCGCGAGGTCGGCGACGATGCTCATGGTCCGATAGCCGAGCCGGTCGACGATGACGCCGCCGAAGAAGCCGGCGAGAACGACGGGGAGGAAGTTGACGAAGACCGCGAGACCCGTCAGCGCGGCACTGCCGGTCGTCACGAGGACGAACCACGGGATCGCGAGCTGTGCCACGGCGTTGCCGACGAGCGAGATCGAGTCGGCGACGAAAAGTGCGTAGAGAGGTGCCCGCCTCACCGTGCGTGCACCCTACGCGCGACTCCACAAAGGCCACGTCATTTCGCGCCACCCCCGGTGCCAGGCACGCATACGAAAGTGTCGCGGGAGTGTGACGAAAGTGCGTCGACCGCGGAGTTTCCCTCCAAACATCAGCCGGGCTTTTTCGACACCCCCGGTGCCAGCGACCGAAAACAGGCGGTCGCGCCCGGGTCACGCGGGCCGCAACGGCTGGGTTCTTTCCGGTTAGGTCAGCGCCGGCGGATCGTGCCGCTTGCCGGGGCGGGCTCCTCGAGCACCTCGGCCACCGCCGCCTCCGGCGGCGCGACCGACGGGCGAACGACGCCGCTGTGGATCCCCCACGCGAGGGCGGCGCCGAGCGGCGGCGCGATGAAGTAGATCCAGAGGCCGGTCCACGTGTTGCCGACCAGGTCGGGGCCGAACGTGCGCGCCGGGTTCACGGACGACCCGCTGAACGGGATCGCGGCGAGATGCACGGCGAGGAGCGTGAAGGGGATCGCGATGAGAGCGCTGCTGCCGAAGACTTCGCTCTGACTCGCCTGCAGGATGACGAGGACGAAGATCGTCGTGAACACCAGCTCGATGAGGAAGGCCGTTCCATCCGAGGAAGGCTTCGTAGCGGTCGAGGCGACGTCGTCCTGGTTCGTGGCGATCAGGAGAATGATCGCGGCGGCGATCCCGCCGAGGAACTGCGACACCCAGTAGGCGATGAGGTCGCTTCCCGGCAGCCGTCGATCCAGGAACATTGCGAGCGAGACCGCGGGATTGAAGTGGCCGCCCGAGACCTCGCCGAACGCGTAGAGGCCCGCGAGGAGCGCGAGCCCGAAGGCGAACGCCGCCACGAGGAGCACCGGCGCGTCGGTCCGTCCGGCGGCGACCACCGCCGTAGTCCCGCCGAGGACGAGGACGAGCGTGCCGAGGAGCTCGGCGGCGTAGCGCCGCCACTCGGCGGTCTGGGGAGGCGGGTTTCTTCGGCGCGCCATCGACGTGCGATCTTCGGGGGTGTCGGAGGCCGTGTCAACCCGCGGACTACACTCGGGCGATGGCCGGGAAAGGGGCGTTCTTCCTCGGAACGACCGTCGTCCCGCCGAACGCAAAGGCGCCCGGCGAGCGGCTCACGCTCGACCCGAGCGACCTGACGACTCATGGCGTGATCGTCGGAATGACCGGCTCGGGAAAAACCGGCCTGGCCGTCGTGATGCTGGAGGAGGCGCTCCTTGCAGGGATCCCCGTGCTCGTGCTGGACCCGAAGGGCGACATGGGCAACCTCGCGCTGTCGTTCCCCAGCCTCGCGGCCGCCGACTTCGAGCCGTGGGTGAACGAGTCAGACGCGACTGCCGCGGGCATGTCGCTCGACGTGTACGCCCAGCTAACGGCCGAGAGTTGGAAGCAAGGGCTCGAGTCGAACGGAATCGGGCCCGAGCGCATCGAGCAGTTCCACGCCGTCGACCTCACGATCTACACGCCGGGGTCGACGTCGGGAGTGCCGCTGAACGTCGTCGGCTCGCTGCGCGCGCCGCCGCTCTCCTGGGACTCCGAGGCGGAAACGCTTCGCGACGAGATCGAGGGCGTCGTCACCAGCCTGCTCACCCTCATCGGAGTCGATGCTGCGCCGCTGTCGAGCCGCGAGCACGTGCTGCTCTCGAACCTGATCGAGAACGCGTGGCGATCCGGGCGCGATCTCGACCTCGCCTCGCTGATCGGCGAGATCCAGTCGCCGCCCCTGCGCAAGCTCGGCGTCTTCGAGGTCGACGCCTTCTTCCCGCCGAAGGAGCGGACCGAGCTCGCCCTCCGCCTCAACTCGCTCGTCGCGGCACCGTCGTTCGCGGCGTGGGGCGAGGGCCCGCCGATCGACATGCAGTCGATCCTCTTCACGGCCGACGGAAAGCCGCGTGCAGCAATCGTCTACCTCGCGCATCTCTCCGAGGAGGAGCGGCAATTCGTCGTGACTCTCGTGCTGTCGAAGCTCGTGACCTGGATGCGCGGCCAGTCAGGCACCTCGGACCTGCGCATGCTCACCTACATGGACGAGGTCTTCGGCTACGTCCCTCCGACCGCCGCGCCGCCCGCAAAGAAGCCAATCCTGACGATCCTAAAACAGGGCCGCGCGTTCGGCGTCGGCATCGTCCTGTCGACCCAGAACCCGGTCGACCTCGACTACAAGGCAATGGCCAACGCGGGGACGTGGATGGTCGGCCGCCTTCAGACGGCGAACGACAAGGCGCGCGTGCTCGAAGCACTCAAGTCGGCCGCGGGCGGGACGGACGTTGCCGCGCTCGATGCTGCAATCGGCGCTCTCGACAAGCGGCAGTTCCTGCTCGTGAGCGCGAAGACGTCGACACCGCGGCTGTTCGCGACACGGTGGGCGATGTCGTATCTGCGCGGGCCGTTGACGAAGGATCAGGTTGCGTTGCTCATGAAGGACACTGCGCAGAAGGCTGCTCCGCAGACACTTCCCCCTGCTCCGGCAGAGGCCGCCGCGTCGGCGCCGCCGGCGCCTCCGCTTGCCGAGGACGAAACGCGCGTCGCTCCTGCTGCCGCCGACGGCGTGCCGGTGAAGTACCTCGACCCCGCCGTTCCCTGGGCGACGGCTGTCGGAGCAGCTCCGGACGGGAAGCGCATGCGCGCTTTCGTCGCCGCACGTGTGAGCCTGCGCTACGACGACACGGCCGCAGGAATCGACGAAGCAGAGGAATTCGAGGCGCTGTACGGGCCGCTCGAGGACGGCCTCGACCTCGAGAACGAGACAGTGGTCGACTACGACGACCGTGATCTGTCCGGCAGTGCGCCGCCGGATGCGACCTACGTCATGCCGACGACGCCGATCGGAAAAACGTCCTTCTTCAAGGACGCGGAGAAACAGATCCGGAGCCGGATCGTCGACAAGCGCCCGCTCGAGATATTCCGGAACCGGACGCTGAAGCTGACGTCCCGTCCCGGCGAGACCGAGGAGGACTTCCGCGAGCGCTGCGATAAGGCCGCGCAAGCGAAGGCGGACGAGGAGACGGCGAAGATCACCGCTCGGCTGAAGGCAAAGCAGGACCGGCTCCAGTCGGCGCTCGAGCTTGCGCAGCGCCGCGTCGAGGAGCTCGACGCCGAGACGAAGTCGCGCGCGGAGACCGAGCTCGTCGCGGGCGCCGGCGCGGTGCTCGGTGCGCTATTCGGCGGCAGGCGCAGCGCTCGCTCGATCGGGACAGCCATCAGCGGCGCGTCATCGCGGCGCGGAGTCAGCGCCAGAGCAGAGGGGAGGTACAGGACGGCGCAACAGCGGGCGGCTCAGAAGAGCGACGAGCTCGCGCAGCTCGAGCAGGAGCTGCTCGACGAGGTCGAGCGGATCGACGCGTCCTGGCGCGAGAAAGCGGAGGCGGTGGAGACGGCGTCGATTCGGCTCGAAGCGACGGACGTCCGCATCGCCCAGCTCTCGCTCGTCTGGGTGCCGACGGCTTAGTAGCGGTCGATCTCCACCAACCGCTCGTCGCTGATGCCGAAGTGGTGTGCGATCTCGTGCAGGACGACGCGCTTGACCTCGCGGCGGAGCCGCTCCGAGTCGCGCCCGTAGGTGCGGACGAGCGGGCCGCGGTAGATCGTGATCTTGTCCGGTAACACCGCCCCGTACCCGCTGCTCCGCTTCGTCAGCGGCACGCCTTCGTAGAGACCGAGCAGCCGTTGGCCCGGCGGCGGCTCGTCCTCGATCACGATGTCGACGTTCGACATCTGCGCGCTCAGCTCCGACGGCAGCGAGCCGAGCGCCTCCTCGACGTACTCCTCGAACGGCTCGTCCGCGTCGAAGCGAGGATCGTCCATGACCCCGAGGGTAGTCCCGCAACGGAGGCTGCGCGGACGATCTATGCTCGCGGCGTGCAGGAGATGCGCGCGGGCGCCGGCACCCAGACGAAGTTCCTCCTCGAGGAATCGCAGCTACCGCGCCGTTGGTACAACATCCGCTCCGACATGCCGACGGCTCCGCAACCGGTGCTGCACCCGGGCACCGGAGAGCCGGTCGGCCCGGACGATCTCGCGCCGCTCTTCCCGATGGCTCTCATCGGCCAGGAGGTGAGCGAGGAGCCCGAGATCGAGATCCCGCAGGAAGTGCTGGAGATCTACGAGCTCTGGCGGCCGACGCCGCTCTTCCGTGCTCGCCGGCTCGAGGCGGCGATCGGGACGCGCTCGCACATCTACTACAAGTACGAAGGCGTCAGCCCGCCCGGGAGCCACAAGCCGAACACGGCGGTCGCACAGGCCTTCTACAACAAGCAGGAGGGTCGAACCCGTCTCGCGACGGAGACCGGCGCCGGCCAGTGGGGGAGCGCGCTTGCATTCGCGTGCAAGCTGATCGGGCTCGAGTGCAAGGTCTACATGGTCAAGATCTCGTACGAGCAGAAGCCGAGCCGGCGCTCGCTGATCCAGGCTTGGGGGGCCGAGATCGTCCCGAGCCCATCGACGGAGACGCAGAGCGGCCGCGCGATCCTCGAGGAGCATGCCGACTCGCCGGGCAGTCTCGGGATTGCGATCTCGGAGGCAGTCGAGGACGCAGCCGGTCGCGAGGACACCGCCTACTCACTCGGCAGCGTGCTCAACCACGTGCTCCTGCATCAGACGGTGATCGGACAGGAGGCGCTCTTGCAGATGGAGCTCGCGGGAGAGTTTCCAGACGTCGTCATCGGCTGCGTGGGCGGCGGCTCCAACTTTGCGGGCCTCGCTTTCCCGTTCCTCCGCGAGAAGATCGCCGGCCGCGAGCTCGACGTGCTCGCGTGCGAGCCGGCGGCGTGCCCGACGCTGACGCGCGGGCTCTTCGCGTACGACTTCGGGGACACGAGCAAGCTCACGCCGCTGGTGGCGATGCACACGCTCGGCCACGACTTCGTCCCGGCGCCGATCCACGCCGGCGGGCTCCGCTATCACGGCGTCGCGCCGCTCATCTCGCAGCTCGTGCGCGACGGGCTCGTGCGCGCCGAGGCGTACCTCCAGGGTGACGTCTTCGCCTCCGCGGTGCTGTTTGCCGGGAGCGAGGGAATCCTGCCGGCACCCGAGGCAGCGCACGCCATCCACGGCACGATCGAGACGGCGAGAGCAGCCGACGAGGCCGGCGAGAAGCGCACGATCCTCTTCAACCTCTCCGGCCACGGCCACTTCGACATGGCCGCATACGACAACTACTTCGCGGGAAGGCTCGAGGACGTCGCGCTGGACGAGGCCGAGATCGAACGCGCCTTGCAGGCGATCGAGGGCCTGCCGACTCCGGCCTAGCTCACCAGCTTCGTCAACAGGGCGCGCAGCTTCGGTGTCTCCACCAGCGCGGCGCGTAACCCTTCGAGCGAGTCCTCGCTGTCGATCATCATCGGGCTCCGCTGGAAGCGCCCGTCGTGGTTGTAGTAACAGAAGCGGATCCCGTACGAGCCGCCGTCCTCGTACTCGAGGAGCTGGATCGCCGGCTCGGTGTGCCTCCCGACGTACGACGCCTCCTCGATGATCTGACCGCCGCCCCAGTGGAATTCGAACGGTCGGGGAACCTCGCGCCCGCGCTTGCTCTTCGCCACAACTCCTCCTTCCCGCTCAATTGGACCCGCGCTCGGGTGGCCGCCGACGAGTGACCGGCGGCCACACGGCCGAACCTCAGCTGCTCATTGCGGCCATTGCGGCCTTGGCGCGCTCTGCCATTTCCTCGAGCGGCACGTCCTCGATGTGCGTCGCGATCGACCACATGTGCCCGAACGGATCGGTGATCGTGCCGAAGCGGTCGCCCCAGAACTGGTCGGCGACCTCCATCGTGACAGTCGCGCCTGCGTCGACCGCCTGCTTGACGACCGCGTCGACGTCCTCGACGTACATGAAGACGCTGCCTGTCGTCGCGCCGAGCTCGCTGGGCGCCTTGGTCGATGACTGGGGAAACGGGTCGGAGAGCATGATGAGCGAGTCGCCGATCTGAAGCTCCGCGTGACCGATCTTGCCGCCCGGCGCGTCCATTCGGAACTTCTCCTCCGCGCCGAACGCCTTCTTGTAGTACTCGATCGCATCCGCCGCGTTCTCGACGGCGAGATACGGCGTGAGGGTGTGGAAGCCCTCTGGAATTGGTTTCACCGCCATGTTTGGGCCCCCCTTGCGGGTCGTGAACGAACCACCTTCGATCCTACGCCCTCATATGCCCACTGCGAGTCGGCCGTCAATCCGGCAACAGCGGTACGACGAGGCCGCCGTCGCGCCCGAGAAGCACCGCCCGCGTGATCGCGTCCGGCCCGAAGCGGGCGCGGACCTCGTCAACTGCGACATCCAGAGCCTCGCCGCTCCGGCGCTCGAATGGCAGGATGAGCTGCACCGTATCATCGTTGTCGAGGTTGGCGACGGTTACGCCGACGAGCGTCAGGCCGTGGCGCTGGATCATCGGGACGGCCGTGGCAAGCAAGCCTCTCGCCGTCGCGAGAATCGTGCCGGTGTGCGCGGTCGCGTGAGGCAGCGTGTGCGAGCGCGTCGCGCGAGAGAAGTCGTCGAAGCGGAGCCGCAGCACCACGGTGCGTCCGATGCGTCCTGCGACGCGGAGTCTCCGCGTCACGCGGTCGACCAGGCCGACGAGGACCGTGTCGATGTCCTCGAGCGATCTCGGCCTGCGGCCGAGCGCGCGCTGTGACCCGATCGAGCCGCGTCGACGACGAACCTGCACCGGACGTGGGTCGCGGTTGTGGGCGAGCGCATGGAGGTGCCGTCCGGAAGCCCGGCCGATCAGCGACACAAGCGTCGTCTCCCCACAGGCCGCGATCTCGCCGACCGTCGTGATGCCGCGAGCTCGCAGCTTCTCGGACGTCACCTGCCCGACTCCCCACAGCCGCTCGACGGGAAGCGGCCGGAGGAAGGCCAGCTCCCGGTCGGGCGGCACCATGAGTAGCCCGTCGGGCTTCGCAACTCCGCTGGCCACTTTCGCGAGGAACTTCGTCCGGGCGACACCGACCGTGATCGGCAGGCCCACGCGCTCGCGCACGTCCCGTCGGAGGCGCACGGCGATGTCGATCGGACTTCCGGCGAGCCGGCGCAGTCCGCGGACGTCGAGGAACGCTTCGTCGATCGAGAGCCCTTCGACGAGCGGCGTCGTGTTCTCGAACACCCGGTAGAGCGCCTTGCTCGCTTCCGAATAAGCCGACATCCGCGGCCGAACGACGATCGCGTGGGGGCAAAGACGCCGCGCCTGCCGGCCTCCCATTGCCGTGCACACGCCGTACGCCTTCGCCTCGTAGCTCGCCGCCAGGACGACGCCGCCGCCCACGATCACGGGACGGCCGCGGAGCGACGGGTCGTCTCGCTGCTCGACCGATGCGAAGAACGAGTCGGCGTCGGCGTGGAGGATCGTCGCGTCATCCATCGAACATATGTTCGCATACCGAGGGAGGTTGAAGCTCGGCGAGCGGTAGACGAGAGTCCGGCCGATGTTCCTGCAGCTCTTTGCGAACGGCCTCGTTACCGGGTCCGTGATTGCGCTCGGCGCCGTCGGCGTCTCGATCGTCTACGGGATGCTGCGACTCGTCAACTTCGCCTACGGCGACTACATGACGTTCGGGGCGTTTATCGGAGTCCTCTTCAACGTCACGCTCGGTCTTCCGATCGTCCCCTCGGCACTGCTGGCGATGGCTGCGACGGCCGCGCTCTCGGTCACGCTCGACGTCGGCCTGTGGCGGCCTCTGCGTCGACGACGGGCGGGCTTCATGAGCCTTTTCCTCGTCTCCGTGGGCCTCGCGCTCGTCATCCGCTATGCGATCTATCTCGTCGCCGGGCCGCAACCTCGCACGTATGCGGTCGACCCCTACAAGGTCTACGTGCTCGGCAGCGTGAGGCTTTCGGGAGCACAGGGGATCGCAATCGTCGTCGCCGCGGTCGCGATCGTGTTCGTCGGCGTGCTGATCGGCCGCACCGGGGTCGGGCGGATGATGCGTGCGGTCGCCGACGACCTTCCGCTGGCCGCCGTTGCGGGCGTGCGAACGCAGCGCGTGATCACGGCGGCGTGGATTCTCTCCGGTGTTCTCGCGGGCCTCGCCGGCGTTCTCGCCGGGCTTGTGCAGACCTCGTTCGATCCGCAGCTCGGCTTCAGTCTTCTGCTGCCGATCTTCGCCGCCGTCGTGCTCGGCGGGATCGGAAGTGCGTACGGCGCGCTTGCCGGGGGCCTGACGCTCGGTCTTGTGATGGAGCTCTCTACGTGGCCGGAGCTCGCCGGCGGCGTCAACCCGACGTACAAGCCGGTCGTCGCCTTCGGCGCGCTCGTCCTCGTCCTTTTGCTCCGGCCGCAGGGGCTGTTCGGCAGGGCGCGCGTCGTTTGAGCACGATCGCGAGCTTCGGGTTCTGGTCGTTCGTCGGCATCGTGGCGGGCATCTACACGCTGTTTGCCCTCGGCATCCAGGTGCAATTCGGCTTCGCCGGTCTTCTCAACTTCGGGCAGGTCGCCTTCATGGGAATCGGCGCGTACACGATGGCGATCCTCGTCGTGAAGGAGGACGTCAACATGTGGGTCGCGGCGGGCTGCGGCATCGCGCTTGCGATGTTCGCCGGAGCTCTCCTCGGCTTACCGACGCTGCGTTTGCGAGCGGATTACTTCGCCATCACCACCATTGCGTTCAGCGAGATCCTGCGCTACATCGCGACGAACGAGGACCGGCTCACCGGCGGCTCGCAGGGAACGATCAATCTCGCCGGAATCGGTCGCACGGCCCAGTACGACAGTAGCTGGCAGAGCTTTCTGAACGACGTTCACCGCACGCTCCACGTCAGCAACGACGCCGCGATGCTGATTCTCGTCTGGGCCGTCGCCCTGCTCGCCGTCGGCGCGGTCTGGCTGATGATGCGGACGCCTTGGGGACGGGTGATGAAGTCGATCCGGGAGGACGAGGACGCGGCAGCGTCGCTCGGGAAGAACGTCTTTGCCTACAAGCTCCAGGCTCTCGTGATCGGCGCCGCTCTCGGCGCGCTCGCCGGCGTCTTCTACGCGTGGCAGTTCAGCTTCTTCAGCCCGGACGACTTCGCGCCGCTGCTCACCTTCTTCGCCTGGATGATCGTGATCCTCGGCGGCCTCGGCCGCGCCTGGACCGTGCCTGTCGGCGCGATCGTGTTCGGCGTCATCTTCGCGGGGACGCGCTTCTTCGACTTCCCGCCCTTTTCGCTGCTCGACTCGACGGAGCGCGCGTACGTCCGGTTGATCGTCATCGGTCTGCTGATCATCGGGCTGATGCTCTTCCGGCCGCAGGGAATCCTCGGCAACCGCCGAGAGATGGTGCTCGAGTGAGCGCACCGATCCTCGAGGTCAGTGGCGTCGTAAGAACGTTCGGCGGCCTCCGCGCAGTCGACGGCGCGTCGCTGGAAGTCGCGCCTGGTTCGATCACAGCGCTGATCGGGCCGAACGGTGCGGGGAAGTCGACACTGTTCAACGTCGTCTCGGGCTTCGTCTCCCCCGAAAGCGGAACAGTGAGGTTCGAAGGGCAGCGCATCGACCGGCACGCTCCGCATCGCATCGCGCAGCGCGGTCTCGTGCGGACGTTTCAGGTCCCGCGTGCACTGACTCGACTGTCCGTTCTCGACAACGTGCTCGTCGCCGCTGCGAAGCACCCTGGGGAGCGGTTGAGCGGCCTCGTGCTCAGCACCCGGCGCACACGCACGCGAGAACGCAGAGCGCGGGAGCGCGCAACCGAGTTACTCGAGCTCGTACGGCTCGACGGGTACGCCGCCGACTATGCGGGGGTCCTTTCCGGAGGGCAGCGCAAGCTCCTCGACCTCGCGCGTGTCCTGATGGCGGAGCCGCGGCTCGTCCTGCTCGACGAGCCGATGGCGGGCGTCAACCCTGCACTCGGACGGCAGCTCGTGGAGCACGTCCTTCAGCTCCGGAAGGACGTGGGCTTGACGTTCCTCTTCGTCGAACACGACCTCGACGTCGTCATGGAAGCGAGCGACCGCGTGATCGTCATGAACGAGGGCCGGGTGATCGCGACCGGCACGCCGCCGGAAGTACGCGCGGACGCGCGTGTTGTCGACGCGTATCTCGGAACCACGAGGTCGCGATGAGCGCGCCGCTGCTCGAGGTGGCCGGCGTAGAGGCAGGGTATGACGAGGCGCTCGTCCTCCGCGGAGTGTCGCTCGACGTTGTCGAAGGCGAAGTCGTCGCCGTCATCGGCCCGAACGGCGCCGGCAAGTCGACGCTGCTCAAGGTGATCTACGGGCTCCTTCCTCCCCGGGCGGGGTCGATTCGCTACGTCGAGGACGACGTCACGGGCCTGCCGCCGGAGCGGCTCACCCGGCTCGGGCTGAACTACGTCCCGCAACTCGGGAACGTCTTTCCGACCCTCTCGATCGCCGAGAACCTGCAGGTCGGCGCCGTGTCGCTGCCGCGGGCCGAACGGCGGCAGGCGGTCGGCGACCTGTATGAGCACTTCCCGCTCCTCCGGGAACGCCGCCGTCAGCGCGCGGGAACGCTCTCGGGCGGGCAGCGCAAGCTGCTCGCGATCGCACGTGCGCTCGTGACGCGGCCGCGAGGGCTTCTGCTCGACGAGCCGTCCGCGGGGCTGTCACCGCACGCCGTCGAGCTGGTCTTCGAGCAACTCATGGCCGTCAGGCGGCGAGGCATCGCGATCGTGATGGTCGAGCAGAACGCGCGCCGCGCGCTCGAGCTCGCCGACCGCGGGTACGTGCTCGACATGGGGCGAAACGCGTACGAGGGGACGGGGCAGTCGCTGCTACACGACCCGAAGGTGGAAGAGCTCTATCTCGGCGGCCCGGCGAAAGCGGGAGCGGCGGCGACCTCGTGAGGAAGCCGCCGCCGTCCGCTTCTCAGGGCTTGAAGGTGATGACTCTCTGCGTCGAGATCGAGCCGTTCGAGTATCTCCAGATCTCGTAGACGGCCGAGCTCGGGTCGCCGTTCCGGTCCCAGTCGATCGGGCCCCAAGCGCCTTCGTAGTTGATGTCTTTGCCGGCGAGGAGGAGCCTGACCGCTTGGTCGAGGTTCTTGTACGTGACCTTCCTGCCCGGCGGCCCCGACACCGCACGGAGCTGCGTCTTGATCTTCGGACCTGCCGCCGAGCAGGCCTTGACGGAGGCGAGGAAGGCAAGGTTCGCCGCGTCGAACGCCGTGCCCTCGAAGCCGGTGTACGGCTTCGCACCTTTGACCACCCTTTTCCAGAGTTTGTCGAAGGCCGCGCGAGCGGGTGCGCCGACGGAGGTTGCGGCCGTCCCACGCAGGCCGTCCGCCGGGCCGCCGAGCCCCTTCAGCACGTCCGCGTTCCGGAGCGCCTCCGTCATCAACGTTCGGGACGCCTGCCATTTCCCGGTCCGCACGAGAGACGGCGCGAACTTCGCGAATGTCTCCGGGAAGTCGATGATCACGTACCCGGCCGGATTGCCGGACACGAGCCGGCCGGCTTCCGTGTCGTAGTTCGCCTGATCCGGGTTCCAGCGGAGTGTCTGGCCGACTTTCCCGCCGAGCTTCTTGTACTGCGCGACGAAAAGCTGCTCGAGCGCTGTTCCGAACGCGTCGTTGCGGGCGCCGACGTTGACGGTCTTCCCCTTGCCGAATGCTCCGATTGCGGCCGTCGCGAGCACCCGTCCCTGGAGGTAGTCGGACGGGTAGACGCGCCAGAGGTAGCCCCTGTCCTTGATCCCGGTGATCTGCGGAGCGCTCGAAGTCGGGCTGATGTTGACGACGCGGTTCGGGATCGCGACGGACTGCGCCATCGGGATCGTGGCGCTCGACGCCATCTCGCCGATGATCACGCTGACGTGGTTGGCCTTGACGAGCTTCGTCGCCGCCTCGACGGAGGCAGCGGCCTGCGTCTGCCCGTCCTCGGATGCGACGAGCTTCACCGACATCTTCGTCTTCAATCGTTTGAGGGTTGCGTTGTCCATGCTGACGGCAAGCTTGACGGCGCGGTCGAGATTCGCGCCGTAGGCGGCGAGCCCGCCGGTAAACGGGAGGACGTCGCCGATTCGAAGCTGGAACGAGCAGCTGCGCTGCGCTCCGGCGGTCGACGCGGTCCCTCCAGCCACGCTCGCCAGGAATGCCGCGACGGCGATCACTCCGAGCCCCGCCACAACCTTCGTCCGGTTCCCCACGACTCCCTCCTTCCTCGGTCGACGCGTAGGCACGCGCCACGCGATCATCCGCCGATAGAGGCGGCGATGCAAGGCAACGCCGCGTCGGCTCCTCTTGACCCCGCTGACCGTCGCGCTACTCTCACGGTGTGGTCCGGCTCCGCTCTCGCAGGCGGCTCGCCGGTGTCGCATTTGCGCTTGCGGCCGCAGTGCTCGCACTGGCGGCTACAGCATGGGCGCTGCAAGGCACCTCGCAGCGCGGCCGCGTCATCAAGGGAACGAACGGCGCCGACACGCTGACCGGCACACGCCGCAATGACATCCTCGAAGGTCTCGGCGGCGCCGACCGCCTGCGCGGGCGCGGCGGCCAGGACCGCCTGTACGCCGGCGGCGGCAACGACCAGCTGTGGGGTGGACGAGGTGCCGACAAGCTGAGCGGTGGGCCGGGCCGGGACGTCATCCGCTGCGGATCCGGGAAAGACCTCGTCTACGCGGACGGTGCGGACCAGGTTGCGAAGGACTGTGAGATCGTGCACGGCCGCCCGTTGCAAACGCCGCCGAGCGGCCTTGCCGCTCCGGGTGTATACCGAGGCGGCAACGTCAGCTTTCGGGTGCAGCCGGACGGGCGGACGATCACGAATCTGAGGGTGGACTTTTCCGGGACCTGTCCCCCGAGCGGCGCGAGCTCAAAGATCTCAATCGCTGACACCGGCCCGTGGTCCATACAGCCGGATCACACCTTCGCGATCGACGAGAGCGGCACGTCCTCGCACCTCAAGCTGAACGGAGGCTTCAGCGGCGAGGCCGCGTCGGGGAGCTTCCAACTGCAGACCACGGACGACGCCGGCGCCACGAAGTGCGATACGGGGTCCCGAGGCTGGAGCGCGAAGCTGCAGAAGTAGCCGGCTAGAGGCAGGAGCTCGGCCGTTCCGGTCATATAGTCCCTTCGATGGCAGTCGCGCGCGAGACCCCAGTCTGGGAAAGCCTCTTCGCGGCCCGCACCCGCGGCGACGTGGGAGAAGGGATCGCAGAGATCCTCGGCTTGCTCGGCGTTCCCGATCTGATCTCCTTCGCGGGCGGGTTCCCGGACCCGCTGACGTTCCCGCGGGACCGCGCCGCCGCCCTGCTCCAGGAGTTCGCCGCGACGGGCGAGGCGGCCGCGTTTCAGTACGCGCCGACCCGTGGGCTCGCGGGGCCGCTCGACGCTCTCGCCCACAGGCTCGAGGTGGTCGAGGGCCGCCGCCCGGCCGACGACGAGCTCCTGGTCACGAGCGGTGCGATCGAGGCGCTCGAGCTCGTCGGCAAGTCGTTCCTCGACCGGGGCGACGTCGTCGTCGTCGAGGGGCCGACCTACCTCGGCGCCATCATGGCCTTTCGCAGCTTCGAGTCGGAGATCGTCGCCGTCCCGATGGACGACGCTGGGCTCGAGGTCGACGAGCTGGAACGTCGCCTCGCCGGCGGGCTCCGCCCGAAGCTCCTCTACACGATCCCGGACCACCAGAACCCGGCCGGTGTCAGCCTGTCGAGCGAACGGCGCGAGCTCCTCGTCGAGCTTGCCCGCCGGTACGGGTTCCTCATTGTCGAGGACGTCGCCTACCGCGAGCTCGGTTTTGCCGGGGACGCCCCGCCGACTTTGTGGAGCCTTGCCCCGGACGTCGCCGTTCAGGCGGGGACGACGTCCAAGACGTTCTTCCCCGGCGTCCGGCTCGGCTGGGCCGTCGGGCCGGCCGACGTTGCTGCGCAGCTCGTCTCCGCGAAGCAGAACACGGACCAGTGCGCGGGAGCGCTCGGGCAGCGGCTGTTCGAGGAGTACGTCCGTCGCGGGTGGATCGACGAGCAACTCACGGAGTCGCGTGCGCTGTACCGGCGCAAGGCCGAGCGCATGCTCGTGGCGCTCGAGCGCTTCATGCCCGCCGCGGTGCACTGGACGGTGCCGCGCGGCGGGTTCTTCTCGTGGTTGACGCTGCCGGCCGGCGCCGAAGGGACGGACCTAGCGGCACGCGCCGTCGAACGCGGTGTTGCCGTCGTTCCCGGCACGCTCTTCTTCCCGGACGGGCGCGGCGGTGAGAACGTGCGCCTGTCGTTCAGCCTCGTCGACGAAGCGGTGATCGACGACGGCATCGAGCGGCTCGCGTCACTGATGAGCGCGTAGCGATCCCCGGGTCACCTACGGGAGCAGGTCACTCAGGCTGAAGCCGCCCTGCACGAGCTTGTCGATCGGCGCGCTGCGGATGATCCGGCGCGCGATCGGCGCCACGAAGCCGGGGATGTCGCCGCGACGCTCGGCCTCGTCCACGGCACGCAGCAGCCCCGCCCGGACGGCGACCTCTGTTGTGTGTTTGTCGAAGTGGACGCTGCCGCCGCTCGATCGTAGGGACAGAATGAGCCCTTCGCGCGTGGTGTGGAGGCGGCAGGCGGCGCCGTCGAGGCCGTTGAGGACGATGCGTTGAATCGCAGCGTCGATCCCGCCGCCGGGGAACGGCGTGCGCGGCTTGCACGGGTTCGCGACCGTCGGTCCGGTGTCGATTGCTCCCATGGAGAGCTCGACCGCGACGAGTATCACCGCAGCCGCGAGTAGAGCGACGAGGACTCGGGTTGCTCCGGTGAGACGCGCTGTCACGGCACGACTCCACGACGGCGGAAGATCCACGCGACCAAGAGTGCAGCGGCTGCAAGCGCCGCCGAGAGGAAGAAGGCGGGCCGGAACGCTCGCGTGATCGTGTCCTTGATCGCGCCGACGAGCTGATCGCGCACCGCCGCAAGCTCGGAATCGTCCTTGGCGCCGTGCTTGTCGAACGGGCGATTGAGGTCCGGGATCTCGCCCGACTTCGCACGTCCGAACTCGGCTCGCGCATCGAGCGCGACGGGCACCTTCGTGGTCAGGCCGATCGGCGCGTCGAGCAGGACCGCGGTTGCTTTCAGCTCGGCCCGATGGCCGGCCGGCGGCAACCCCGAAGCGAGGAGCGGGGCGATCAACGCCACGGCGAGCACGAGGCCGAGGTGGCGTATGCCGATCGTGAGCGTCCCGCTTCGGGACAGGCCCGCGCCGAGGTCGAGCGCGGCCCGTGACAACAAGGGGATCGACAGACCCAGCCCAACGCCGCAGAACACGAGCGCGACGACGGCAAAGCCAACGCTTGCCGAGGGCAGGAGCGCGAGCGCGACGAGGCCGACGGCGAGGAGCGCCGCACCGCCGGTCACCGCAGCGACGCGCGGGAGGCGGCGCTCCAGCGGGCGCGCGGCCAGCGTGGCGGCAGGGAGGACGCTGACGATGGCGGCGCCGCCGATCGGCGAGTACCCCCAGACCGTGATCACGAGCAGAACGGACAGAAAGAGCACGCCGACGAGCGCGCCGAAGAGCAGGCCGATGCACGTGTTCGCCGGCACCGTCCTGAGGAGTGACGGCCGCCAACCTTCCTCGAGCGCGGGCGCTGCGCGGGCGGCGAGGACGGCGAACAAGCCGAGCGCCGCGAGCGGCGCTTGCACTGCGAAGATCGCCCGCCATCCGAACGCTTCCGTGACGGCGCCGCCGAGGGCGGGGCCGAGGGCCGCGCCGAATGTTCCCGCAAGTGTCCACACAGTCGCGCCGCGCGTGACGGAGCCGGTCAGCACCGTCAGAACCGGCAACGCTCCGGCCAGCAGCAGTGCGGCGCCGACGCCCTGCACGCATCGAGCGGTGACGAGGAACGCCAGGCTTCCCGCGGCCGCGCATCCGACCGAGGCCGCCGTGAAGGTGACCAGCCCGGCGGCGAGGACGACGACGGCACGGAGGCGGTGGACGAACAGCACGAGCGCCAGCGCTGCCGCCGCGACGGCCGCGTTGTAGCCGGTGATCACCCAGGAGACGCCCTCGATGGTCGTGTCGAACCTCGTGTACAGCTCGGGGAGGGCGAGGACGACGATGGAGGAGTCCGCGAAGGCGATCGCGACCGCCACCGCGACGAGCCCGACGAGGAGGGACGAGCCGGCCGCCCCTACGTGGAGCGTGTCGGAGGTCGGATGCGCTTGTGTGGCTACGTCCTACTCCGGCGTCGATTGCCGGCGGCGCCGGATTGCGTCGCGTAGGCGGTTGGCGGGCGTCCGCGGGTGGAGCTCCGCGCACAGGACGGCCGAGGCGCCCGGGCCACGCTCGCCGTAGCGGATGCCGACCGCCGCGGCTGGAGGCGCTGAGCGCCACCCCGCGGTGGTGAGCTCGTAGAGCTCCTCTTCGAACACGAGGAAGCCTGCGTTCCGGAAGCGTGCGCGCCAGCCGTCTGGCTCGTCCTGCACGAACCAGCCGTAGTCGCCGGGCTCCCCGCACGGCACCGTCAGGAGGACGCGGCCGCCGACGCGCCGGAGCTCCTTCAGCGCGTCGTCGATTCCGCCGGACGCGAGACCTCGGCCATAGCGATCCTCGTCGGCGCCGACGTGCTCGAGCGTCGAGATGCAGAGCACGACGTCGAACGAGCTCCGCTCGAACGGCAGCGAGCGAATGTCCGCTCGCACCCGCTTCACGCCGGGAACAGCGGCTTCGGCGACGTCGACAGCTACGACTTCCGGCGCGCCGAGGTTGACGAGGGCCGTGAGATACGCGGGCTTCGCGAACGCGTAACCGACGTCGAGCAGACGCGGCTCGCCGCGATAACGGGAGAGGCACCAGGAGATCTCGATCGCGCGCTCGTCGGTGTTCGACGGCGCCTCGAGCTCGCGCGGCCGTTCACCGTTCGCGCGCGCCCAGGCGGCGAAGGCGACGGCGTCGTCGAGAATGCGGACGGCGTCGAACTCCTCGCTCGCGACGACGTCGCGGATCAACGAGGCGCGTGACAGAGTGCCCGCTGCGAGCTTCGTGACCGCATGCTGCAACGCGTCCGGCTCCGGCTCCCGACGGAGGCAGAGCCGATAGAGCCTGCGGACGAGCTCCTCGTCCGGGACTGCGGCGAGCTCGAGCTCGGCCGCGAGAGACGGCTCCACTCCCGCCTCCAGCGCGGGCACGGCCGGTCCGTCAGGCATGCCGGGAAACGTAGCCGCCGCACGGCGCCGGCCCGCCCGCGTGACGAACTGCCACGCGCTCAAAGCCGACGCAGATGCGACACGCCGACGGCACAAGAGCCATGTCCCAGGGACAGTCCCCGGGGACATGACTCGGGGACAGTCCCTCGGACGTGGCTCGAGGACGGTCCCCCGACACGGCGGTGCGGAACCTGCCCGTTTCGGCCACGCCCAGCGGGCCTCGCGATGCCGCGCCGCGCGATGCCTCTCCGCCCGATGAGTTGGGGTCGACGGGGCGGTCCTACTTAAGCTGGCAACGCCTACGAGACTGGAGGATCGCTGTGAGAAAGCTCGTCGTAACCGAGTTCATCACCGTCGACGGAGTGATCGAGGACCCCGGGGGCTCCGAGGGAACCGAGCGCGGCGGGTGGGCATTCGAGTTCAACCGCGGCGACGACGGGGACAAGTTCAAGCTGGACGAGACCCTCGAAGCCGAAGCGCAGCTCCTGGGACGTGTGACCTACGACGGGTTCGCCGCGGCGTGGCCGTCACGGTCCGGGGAGTTCGCCGACAAGATGAACAAGAGCCCGAAGTACGTCGTCTCGAGCACGCTCGAGGAGCCGCCCTGGGAGAACACGACCGTGATCAACGGGAATGTCGCCGAGGAAGTGGCCAAGCTGAAGCAGCAGCCGGGCGGGACGATCCTGGTCCACGGCAGCCCTCAGCTCGTGCGGACGCTGTTCGACCAGGGCCTGGTGGACGAGCTTCGCCTGATGGTCTTCCCCGTCGTGCTCGGGAAGGGGAAGCGCCTGTTCGACGACGGGCTCGGCAAGAGCGCGCTGCAGCTCGTCGACTCGAAGCCGGTCGGCCCCGACGGCGTGGTCATCCTCGTCTACCGCCCGGCCGTCGAGCCCGCCGCGACCGAGGCAGCAGCCTGAAATTCGACCGGAAGACACACGAGGCGCCGGGAGAGTGGCGCCTCGTGCGTCCTTTTGCGCGGCCTGCGGTCCGCGGCTAGCCCTTGCTCCAGTTTTCGGCGTTGAAGCTCGGGCCCTGGCTGGTCGGGTTGTCGACCATTCCCTTCACCGACGTCTTGAAGACGAAGTACGTCGGGCGCTGGAACAGCGGGATCACGGGGACGTCGCTGCCCATGATCGCGCCCGCACGGTTCACGAGTGCGAGCCGCTTCGCCGGGTTCAGCTCGCGGTCGGACCGTTGGAGCAGCTGGCTCACCGTCCGATTGCAGTACTCGAAGTAGTTACTCGGGCTCCCGCACGCGAACGTGCTCACGACGTAGTGCGGGTCGGTCGTGACGATCTGAGTGAACATGGCCAGATCGAAGTCGTGGGCCGGCAGCTTGCTGCCGAACAGCGTGCCGGCGGGAACGAAGCCGTTCCTGAGCTCGATGCCCGCCTTTTGCGCCTGATCCTGGAAGATCGTGAACGCAAGCCCACGCAGTGCGTTGCCCGTGGTCGACGCGAAGTCGAACGACACCTTGGTGCCGCCACAGCGGTAGATGCCGTCGCCGCCCTTCGAGCAGTTGTGGGCGTTCATCATCGACGCGACCTTGGCCGGGCTGTAGTTCCACTTGTTGAAGTGCTTCGGGTTGTACGTCGCCTCGTTCGTCAACCGCGAGACGCTGTTCAGCACTCCGACCTTCGGGTTGAGCGTCCCGTAGAGGGCACGGGCTGCCGCGCCACGGTTCAACGACGTGATCAGGGCCTGGCGGAGCCATTTCTGCTTCGCCAGCGGGTTGCCCTTGGCGCCCTGCTGGATCTGGATGTGCTCCCACTGCAGGCCGAGGTGTGTGACCACGCGCAGCCCTGCCTGGCCGCGGAGATCCGCGAGTGCCAGCTGGGGCTGCGGGTAGATCGCGTCGACCTCGCCCGAGCGGATCGCCTGGATCTCGGAGTTCGTTTGCGTGATGAAGCGGAACACGATCGAGTCCAGCTTGGCGGGCTTCCCGTACCACCCGCGGCGGTTCTTCGTGAGCGTGACGCCGGAGCCGCGATCGAAGCGGGTGAGCAGGAACGGACCATTCGAGATGGGCGCGTTGCCCTTCTTCGGATTGCAGATGCAGTCGTTCCAGACCGTCAGCATGTCCGTGCCCTGCAGGGCGTGCCGCGGGAGGACGTAGTTGAAGAGACCGCGCCACGCGGCGAAGTTCCGCTTGAACGTGATCTTCACGACCTTGCCGTTGCCGGTCACGCTGCGGATGTCCTCCCAGCCGAGCGGGTCGATGTGCTCCTTGTACTTCGGATTCGTGGCGGTTTGCCAGGTGAATCGGAAGTCCTTGCCGGTGACCTGGACGCCGTCGCTCCAGCGCGCGTTCTTGCGGATCGTGTACGTCAGCCGCATCGGGCGTGTCTGCAGCTTGTAGCGCGAGATCAGGTCGGGCTTGTACTTGAAGTCAGGGGTGACGAGAAAGGCGCCGCGGATGACCGGCGTCTGGAACACGACGTTCCAGAACGCGTTGCAGTCCACGTCCAGGATCAGGTTGAGACACCAGTCCGGACCGCCGCCTTGCTCAGCACCGAAGACCAACGTGCCTGCCTTGCTTGCCGAGGCGCTCCCCGGCGCGTTCACTCTTGCCGAGCCGGTTGCGGCAATCGCGAGTGCCGCCAGGAGCGCGCCGGCGAGAAGCCAGAGCCTGCGTCGATGCATCTATCCCTCCTTCTTAGGCTTCGATCTGCGAGCCGGCACGGAAGACCTGTTCCGTTGGGCACAGACACGGGCTCGCAGTCACGCGCATTACTCCCAACCGAGACTTGCGATCGAGTTGCGAGTTAGGCCCTGATTACGAGGAGGAATTGCGCGATCACGAAACACACGAGGCGCCGCGAACGGCGCCTCGTGCGTGTCGGATGCGGCCTGTGACCCGGCTAGCCCTTGGTCCAGTTCTCGGCGTTGAAGCTCGGGCCCTGGCTCGTCGGGTTGTCGACCATGCCCCTGATCGACGTCTTGAAGACGAGGTACGTCGGGCGCTGGAAGAGCGGGATCATCGGCACGTCGTTGCCGAAGATCGCGCCGGCTCTGTTGACGAGGGCGAGTCGCTTCGCAATGTTCAGCTCGCGGTCCGATCTGGCGAGCAGCTGCGTAGCCGTGCGGTTGCAGTACTCCGTGTAGTTCGTCGCACTTCCGCACGAGAAGTTGGCCACGACGTAATGCGGATCGACCGTGACGAGGAACGTGAACATCGCCAGGTCGAAGTCGTGCGCCGGCAGCTTGCTCCCGAACAGCGTGCCCGCAGGGACGAACCCGTTCTTCAGCTCGATTCCGGTCTTCTGCGCCTGATCCTGGAAGATCGTGAACGCAAGCGCACGCAACGCGTTACCCGTCGTCGAGGCGAAGTCGAACGACACCTTAGTGCCGCCACAGCGGTAGATGCCGTCGCCGCCCTTCGAGCAGTTGTGCGCCCGCATCATGTTCGCGACCTTGGTCGGGTTGTAGTTCCACTTGCTGAAGTGCTTCGGGTTGTAGGTCTTCTCGTTCGTGAGTCGCGTGAGGCTGTTCAGCACGCCGACGCTCGGATTGAGCGTCCCGTACAGGGCCTTGGCGGCGGCGCCCCGGTTGAGCGACGTGATCAAGGCCTGGCGGAGCCACTTCTGCTTCGCCAGCGGGTTCCCCTTCGCACCCTGCTGGATCTCGATGTGCTCCCAGGAGAGGCTGAGGTGCGTGATCACCCGGAGACCGGACTGGTTGCGGAGATCCGCGAGTGCCAGCTGCGGCTGCGGGTAGATCGCGTCGACCTCGCCGGAGCGGATCGCCTGGATCTCGGAGTTCGTGTTCGTGATGAAGCGGAACACGATCGAGTCCAGCTTCGCCCGCTTGCCGTACCAGCCACGCGGATTACGCGACAGGGTCACACCCGAGCCGCGGTCGAAGCGGGTGAGGAGGAACGGCCCGTTCCCGATCGGGGCGTTGCCCTTCTTCGGGTTGCAGATGCAGTCGTTCCAGACCGTCAGCATGTCCGTGCCCTGCAACGCGTGCTGCGGGAGGACGTAGTTGAAGAGACCGCGCCAAGCAGCGAAGTTCCGCTTGAACGTCACCTTCACGACCTTGCCGTTGCCGGTGACGCTGCGGATGTCCTCCCATCCGAGCGGGTCGATGTGATCCTTGTACTTGGCGTTCGTGGCTGTTTGCCAGGTGAACCGCCAGTCCTTGCCGGACACGGGAACGCCGTCGCTCCATTTGGCGTTCTTGCGGATGTAGTAGGTCACCCGCATCGGCCGGGTCTGCAGCTTGAACTTGCTGATCAGATCCGGCTTGTACGTGAACTTGGGCGTGAACAGAAAGGCGCCGCGGATCACCGGCGTCTGGAACATGACGTTCCAGAACGCCGCGCAGTCCACGTCCAGGATCAGGTTGAGACACCAGTCCGGACCGCCGCCCTGCTCAGCCCCGAAGACCAGAGTGCCGGCCTTCTTGGCCGAGGCACTGTCTGATCCGCCAACCCTTGCCGAGCCGGTAGCGGCAAGCGCAAGTGCTGCGAGTACCGCTCCGGCCAGAAGCCAGAGGCTGCGTCGATGCATCGACTCCCTCCTTCTCAGGCGCGAACTGCGAGCCCGGAAACCAACGTGCAGTTGCGACCTACCCCGACTCGCAGTCGAGCGCGATTACGCGAACCGAGACTTCCGATCGCACGGACGGGTTAGGCCGGGATTGCGAGAACGAATCGCACGATCACAAGTCGGAACGCCGTGTTGCTCGAGGGCGAAGTGCGCTACGCCGTCTTGCGGGTCGGCAGTCGTGCCTGGCGTCGTTCCTGAACGACGCGGTCGCGCCAGAGTCGCTCTGCGATGCGCCGCGTCGTCGCGACGAACGTGTCCGCGTCGTCGGACAACTCGCGTGTCCACGCTAGCGCGATGAGTCGAGGCGGCAGGGGCGACTCGAAGCGCACGATCCTGAGGTCGCCGGCGAGCAACTCCGCCGCGAGGCGAGGGATGAGAGCAGCGCCGAAGCCGGCAGCAAGGAAGCCCTGGACGACCGTGTTGTCGTCGGAGCGGACGACGAATTGCGGGTCGACGCCGTTCGCCCGCAGGTGCGCGATCACGCGCTGTGTGCTCCCGGACGTCTTGAAGGCGATCAGCTTCAGCCCGCGCAGCTCGTCGACCCTAATCACAGTTCGGCGAAGCGTGCGAGGCGCGTTCGCGGGCACCACGAGCACGTATTCGTCCCTCGCGAGCGTCTCGAGCTCGAGATCCCGCTCGAAGCGCATCGGCAGGTCGACGAAAGCGAGCTCGAGCTCGCCGTGATCGAGCGCAGTGACGAGCTTCTCGTCTCCGGGGGCGTCCGTCAGGACGACACGGACGTCGGGAGCGCTCCGCGCGAGCTCCCGCAAGACATGCGGGACGAGCTGGGCTGCGACTGTCTGGTACGTCCCGACCCGCAACGGGCCGTCGTTGGACAGGCCGCAGAGCTCCGCTTCGGCGACCGCCAGGCTCGCCTGGATGGCGCGCGCGTGGACGAGCAGACGCTCGCCCGCCTCGGTCAGCGTCAACGGCTGTGAGACGCGCGGCCGATTGACGAGCTTCTGGCCGACGCGGCGCTCGAGGGCGGCGAGTTGCTGGCTCACGGCCGGCTGTGAGTACCCGAGACGACGCGCTGCACCGTGGAACGACGCTTCCTCGGCCAGAGCCTTCAGCGCCGCGAGGTGGCGAACCTCGATTCCTTGCCAGGCGCTGCGTCCGTCTTCGGTCACTCGGGAGTCCTTCCGGGATTCGCGAGTCGCGCCGACGACGTCTGGACGCCGATCGGTGGTGCGACCCGCGCCGCTGAGCGGTGAGGGGGTCGAGTCGCGGATACCTCTCGATTTCTCGGTGTCGCCTAGGGCGGACCGCGTCCGTGCGGCTGAGTCTGCTCCACCCTGGCTGAGCCGGCCGAGGCCGACGAGGGTGTCCGCCGCCGCAATGCCCCTTGCATGTGTAAACGCTGTGACGATGAACTCGGCTGCGTTGTTAGCCGATTCGATATTTCATTCGATGCGCTTCTCGGCGAAGCTTCGGAGAGGGCGGTCCGGCGGCCGGCCTATTGCACTGCCGGAACCGCGAGCTGCGTCCAGACCGTGCCGTCCTCGACCGGCGCCGGGCACCGAGGCTCCCGCGTCGAGATGCTCGCCACGACGCAGACGTCGGAGAACGCGCGCCCGACGACGACCGAAACATGGCGGTCGAAGACACCGTCGGCATCCGGCGCGAGTGACCATTCCGCCAGGTTGCGCGGCGGCTGCCCCGCCGCAAGACCGAAGATTCGCAGCGTCATCGACCGTGCCGGGCGCTGCGGCAGGTTGCGCGCCTTCAGCCTGACGAGCAGTCGCGGCGCTTTGACGAACGTCTCCCAGAGCGCCGAGAGCTGCGGGCGCTCCTGGGGCCGGGAGACGTGCACGCGGACGCAACCCGTCGTGTTACCGCGCGCGTAGCACGGCTTCGGCTCGTCCCCGATCCAGGCGCGTGCGCCGACGTCGTCGAAGTCGCCCGGCGGCAGCTTGAGGTCCACGGTCTGGCGCACGTCTCCGCTCGAGTCGGGACCGAGCGAAGCGCCGTAGAGCGGCATGCCCGGCGTCCAGGTGCGAAGCCCATCCTCGTTCGGAACACGCAGCAGCTGCTCGACCTCGACGATGATGTGGTCCTTCGAGCCGAGACCGACTCCGCGGACCGCGATCGCCACGCTCGCGCCCTGCTTCGGAGTCACCGTGATGCTGGGCTGAGGCCGGTCGTCCCAGGTGCTGATGCCGGCGTACACGCTGAAGAGGAGGGACGCGCCGAGGGCGGCGAGCCCGGCATAGACGACGCGCCGTTCGGCATCCGAGCCCTCGGGCAGTCCGAAGGCCGCGAGTGCGCCGAAGAAGACGGCGACGGCGGCAGACCCGAACGCGCCGAAGCTCGCCCACGTGTGATTGCGTGCCATCCGGCCGACGAGATCGCCGGTGATGGCCAGCGCCGTGAGCACGGCACCGAGTGCAGGCAGGGCCGCAAGCAGGAAGCGCGCCGCACCTTTGGCTTCCTTCCCGACGGGGAGGAACCTCGGCATGGGGCGAAGCTACTGCGGTTTCGTTACGAAACGGTCAAGCGGGCGAAAGAAAATCCGCACGTCAGCGGAGATCGAGTGCTCCGAGCTCTAGCAGCTCACGTGTGAGTCGCAGGCTCTCGCGTCGCAGGCGCGTGGTGTCGTGCTGTCCGAGCCCGAGGTCTTCGGCCGTCTGTGCAATGACCTCGCCAAGAGGTGTTCGTGCGTCGAGAGCGGTGATCACCTCGAGCGCGGCGCTCGACGTCTCCAGCACGTGCTTCGTTCCCTCTGCGAGCTCGACGCGCGACTCGACGATGTCGCTGCCGCCGTCGTCGGGCTCGAGCTCCAGCTCCAGGCGCAGAGAGACGGCCGGTGAGAGACGTGCCTCCAGAAGTGCGTCACGGGCGAGGGCGCGCAGCCGCTTCCGTGCCTCGAAGGCGCGGACGACCTGCTCGCTCGCCTCCTCGACGTCGTCGGCCTCGACGGTGTCGACGCGGACGGCAGCCTCGTCCACGTCGTCCCGGCGCAGGATGACGACGCCCTCGCTCACCCAGTGCATTCCCAGCTCGTCGAAGTAGGCGCCCCATTCCCCGAGCGCTTCCTCGAGCGCTTCCGGATCGTGCACAAGGTGCGCGTTCCACTCGGCCGCGTGGTCGAGTGCGTTCATTCCCAGGGTGGGGAGAATCCAGCTCTCGCATCCGGTTGCCTCGACCCACGCGAGCACGCGCTCGTCCGCCGTCTGCTCGTCGTGTGCAAGCCAGCTCACCTGCACGGCCGCGAAGCCGCCGGGCGCGAGATGCGCTGCCGACTCTTCCACCACGCGTTCCGAGACTTCGTCCGCGCGGAAACCGCTGTCGCGGTACGCCCAGCGCCGCTCCGGAGATACGACGTACGGCGCGTTGCACGTGACGTGGTCGAAGGTCTCGCCGGTGACGGGCTCGAAGAGGCTGCCCTTGCGGCACTCGACGTTCGTCAGGCCGCTCAGGGCCGCGTTGAGCTCCGTGTAGGCGAGGGCTCGGTCGTTCACGTCGGTTGCCACGACGCGGCGCGCATGATGCGCCGCGAGCAGAGCGTGGATGCCGCTGCCGGTCCCGACATCGAGCGCACGCTCGACCCGTCGACGCGGCGTCAGCGAGTCGAGCACGCGCGCCGTCGGCGTGTACGTCGCAACGTAGTCCGGCGGATCCTCCGACTCGAGCGAGAAGCCGTCGGAAGCGAGCAGCAGCTTGCCGATCGGCAGGATGCGGCTGCGCGCGGCAACCTCGTTGCCGACCTCGGCCAATCCGGTCGCCTCGAGCGCCTCGAGACCACGTGGGCCGAGCGCGCGGACGGCGTCGCGCTGCGGAACCGCAAGCTGCAGGAAGAACATCCGCACGGCCGCCCCGAGCGGTGTGCCCGGCAGCCGACGCGCTGCGATCGGCGCGTCGTCCCGCTCAGTCGAGTAAGCGTCGTCCCCGAGCAGGCGATAGACGCCGTCTTCGGTGTAGCCGAGACCGCGGAGCACGCGACCGAGAGCCGTCGCGGCGGATTGGTCCGGCACCGGGTGGCGAGTCACAGCCTCGACCATCTCAGGCGGGCACGACGGCGTCGACGGCTTGCCGCAGGGATTGGACATAGTCGCGCAGGGCGTCGGGGCCGTCGTCCGCGACCTCCACCGCGCGTGAGCCGACGACGATCCCGTCCGCGAGCTCGGCGGCGCCGCGCGCGTCGTCCGGCGTGGAGATGCCGAACCCTGCGTAGAGCGGGACCGTCGTGAGCGCACGCGTCCGTTGCACCAACCGGGCGAGGGCCGGAGAGAGGCCTTCGCGGGAGCCGGTTGTGCCGGTGAGCGTCACGAGGTACAACCAGCCGTCGGTCTGCTCCCCCGCGAGCGCAATGCGGGCATCGGTCGACGTCGGCGCGACGAGCTGGACGCGGCGGAGCGCCGCGCGTTCGCCCGCGGGAAGGTCCGCGACGATCAAGGACGAGGCGCCGGCCGTCCGCGCGTCGGCTTCGAACCGTTCCCAGCCGTAGGCCTCGAGCAGCGCGGAATACGTCATCGGCACGAGCGGGGTGTGTGGCAGGAGCGCATAGGTGCGGCGAAGACAGTCGAGACAGGCCGTCGTGCGCATGCCCTCCGCCAGCGCACGCTCGGCCGCGCGACGGATCACAGGACCATCGGCGAGCGGATCGGAGAACGGGAAGCCGAGCTCGACGATGTCCGCGCCGCCGTCGACCGCGGCGGCCGCGAGCTCCGGCGTTTTCCGTCCAGACATCAGATAGATGACCAGCGTCTTCATGCAACATCGGCCGTGACGAGCGCGAAGAGCGTCGCATCTACACGGGCGCCGCCATGACGCAGCAGGCGCCGCTTCACGCCCTCGCGCTCGAAGCCGAGACGCGCCAGCACGCGCTCCGACGCGAGGTTCCCAACGCGTACATGCGCTTCGACGCGGACGATGCCGTTTTCGAAAGCGTGATCGACCAACGCGCGGACCGATCGGGTGGCGATGCCCTTTCCACGTGCGTCGACGAAGAGCCAGTAGCCGACCTCGACGACGTCGCGGAGCGGATCGAACCGGCTGAGGTTTGCTCCACCGAGAATTTGCCCGGTGTCGGTGTCCTCGATGACGTAGGGCGCGAGGATGCCACGGTCCCTCAAGATCGGTAGCTGCTCGTGTAGCAACATGCGGAGCGCATCGGCCCCGACCGGCGGCAAGCCGGCTTCACCGCCGACCTGCGGATCGCGAAAGGCGGGCGCCACCGTGTCGACGTCGGCGTCGGTCGGCGCCCGCAGCAGGAGCTCTTTCGCGCTCACGGTGTCGGGGAAGCGGTACGTCGACATCTGCGCGGTCGCGAGATCGGATCTCACTGTGCAAGCACCTCCTCGAGATCCTTGTCGCCGCGACCGGAGAGGCAGACGAGCACAAGCTCCTCCTCGAACTCGCGCGCCCGTGCGAGCGCATGCGCCGGCTCGAGCGCCGGAATGATCCCTTCGAGGCGCGTCAGGTCGCGAAAGGCCGCGAGCGCGTCGTCGTCGTTGGCCCGCACGTAGTCGGCGCGGCCCGTATCGCGGAGCCACGCGTGCTCGGGGCCGACGCCGGGATAGTCGAGCCCGGCGGAGATCGAGTGCGCGTCGGCGATCTGCCCATCTTCGTCGGCAAGGACCGAGGAGCGCGCTCCGTGCAGGACCGCCGGCCGCCCCGCGACGAGCGACGCGGCGTCGGCGGCCTCGACGCCGACGAGACGCACGTCGAGATCGTCGATGAACGCCGTGAAGATGCCGATCGCATTGGAGCCACCGCCGACGCACGCGACGACCACCTCAGGGAGCCGACCCTCGGTGTCGAGCAGTTGGTCGTGGGCCTCGCGGCCGATGACGGCTTGCAGGTCGCGGACGATCTCTGGGTAGGGGGCGGGCCCGACGCAGGAGCCGATCAGGTAGTGCGTCGTCTCGACGTTCGTGATCCAGTCGCGGATTGCCTCGCTCGTCGCTTCTTTGAGCGTCCGGGCCCCGAAGTCGACGGGCCGGACCTCCGCACCGAGCAGCGCCATGCGTTCGACGTTCGGGCGCTGCCGGCGCATGTCCTCGGCGCCCATGTACACGACGCAGTCGAAGCCGAAGCGGGCGCAGACGGTGGCGGTGGCGACGCCGTGCTGTCCCGCACCGGTTTCCGCGACGATTCGCCGCTTGCCCAGCCGCCGGGCGAGGACCGCCTGTCCGATCGCGTTGTTGAGCTTGTGCGCGCCGGTGTGGAGTAGATCCTCGCGCTTGAGATACAGCCGCTTCCGGGGAGCAAACCGCTCTGCGCGCGTCAGCGGCGTCGGTCGCCCGGCGTACGTCCGGCCGAGCTCCTCCAGCTCGTCGCCGAAGCTCGGGTCTCCCCGCGCCGTCCGCCAGCCGGCCTCGAGCTCGTCCAGCGCCGGCACGAGCGTCTCCGGGACGTAGCGGCCCCCGTACGTGCCGAACAGGCCCATCGCGTCACTCACCTCGCTGCTGCGACGAACGCGCGCACCTTGTCATGGTCCTTGATGCCCGGCTCGGTCTCGAGCCTGGATGCTGCGTCGACCGCCCAGGGATGCACGGCGCGGATCGCGTCGCGGACATTGTCCGGGCCGAGACGTCCCGCGAGCATCACGCGTCCGGTCGCTGCCGCGGCGCGCTGGAGGTGCACCGGGTCCTGTTCCTGCCACGGCAGGTCGACGACCTGCGCGACCGCCTCTCCGTCACGCAGGAGGACGGCGTCACGGCCACGCACGCGTCCTTCTTCGCGTCCGTACACCTGAACGAGATCCGAGCCCGCGTCGTCCGCCTCGCCGACGAAGACGGCGACGCTCAGTCGATCGTCCGGCACGGGCAACACTCCCGCGGCGCGGCGAGGGCTCTCGTCGGCGAGGATGAACCCGAGCATGTCGGCGCCCGCATCGACCGCGGCGTCGACGTCCTCGACGCGCGTCAGCCCGCAGACCTTGACGAGCGGCCGCGAAAGGATCTCCTCGAGCTTCGCCGTCGGATCGTCGGCCTGCATCAGGGCCGAGCCGACGAGGATCGCGTCGGCACCCGCGGCTTCCGCTGCCGCGCCCTGGGCGCGCGAGTGAATGCCGCTCTCCGCGATGACGACTCCGCCGTGTTCTCGGCAGCGGGCGACGAGGTCGAGCTGCCGGGCGCGGTTGATCTCGAAGGTGGACAGGTCGCGCGCGTTCACGCCGATGACCTCGGCGCCGAGCGCGGCTGCGCGCTGCAGCTCCACGGCGTCGTGGGCCTCGACGAGGAGCTCGAGGCCGACGCCTTGCGCATGCGACATCAGCGCCGCCGCCCGCGCGTTCTCGACGTCTCGCAGCAAGAGCAGCGCGGCGTCGGCGCCCGCTGCCCTGAGCTCGGCGAGCACCGACTCCTCTCTGAAGAAGCCCTTTGCGAGCAGCGGCGCACTCGTGGCGGCGCGCGCGGCCCGCAGGTCGTCGATCGACCCGCCGAAGCGCTCGTCGACGAGGATCGAGATCGCGGCCGCGCCGGCGCCCGCAAAGCCGGCCGCCAGGCGTGCGGGGTCTGCGTCGGGGCGGAGGTCGCCCGCGGAAGGTGAGCGCCGCTTGACCTCCGCGATTGCGCCGAGGCCGGGTGCGGCAAGCGCGTCGCGGAACCGTCCCATCACGCGCTCACAGTCTCTCGGGTGAACGCCACCAGCAGGTCGAGCCGCTCCGATGCGGCGCCCGAATCGACGGCGTCGCGCGCGAGCTCCAGTCCTTCCCGGAGATCGTCTGCCTGCCCGGCGGCGGCGATCGCCCCTGCTGCGTTGAGCAGGACGGCGCTCCGCCGTGCTCCGTCGGCGCCGGCGAAGACGTCGCGGATCGCCCGTGCGTTCTCGTCGGGAGATCCGCCGCGAAGCTCGTCCACGCTGCAGCGCGGCAGCCCGAGCTCGAGCTCCGGATCGAGCGTGCGCTCGTGAACATCACCGTCCACGACCTCGCAAACGAGGTTCGGGCCGACCGGGGACAGCTCGTCGATCCCGCCTGCGCCGTGCACGACGAAGGCGTGCTTCGCACCCAGCCGCGAGAGCACTTCGGCGATCGTACGCACGAGCTGCGGCGAGTAGACGCCGACGAGCTGCGCGCGTGCACCCGCGGGGTTCGTGAGCGGTCCCAGCACGTTGAACACCGTGCGGGTCGCGAGCTCGGTTCGCACCGACGCGGCGTGACGCATGGCGGGATGGTGCGACGGCGCGAACAGGAACCCGAAACCGAGCTCGTCGATCGAGCGGGCGATTCGATCCGGCTCCTGCTGCAGCGTGAAGCCGAGCGCCTCGAGGACGTCGGCGGATCCGCAGGCCGACGAGACCGCGCGGTTGCCGTGCTTCGCGACTCCGGCGCCTGCCGCCGCTGCCACGAGGGCGGCTGCGGTGGAGATGTTGATCGTGCGCGCGCCGTCGCCGCCCGTGCCGGCCGTGTCGACGAGGTCGTCGCGCTGCGGGCGCACGGAGAGGACGTGGCCTCTCATCGCCTCCGCACAGCCCGCGATCTCGTCGGGCGTCTCGCCCTTGGAGCGCAGCGCCACGAGGAACCCGCCGATCTGTGCAGGTGTTGCCTCTCCGCGCATGATCTCGCCCATCACGTCGCGCGTCTCCTCGCGGCCGAGGTCGTGGCCGTCGAGGATCCGCTGCAGCGCTCGCTGGATCATCGTTCTAGGAAGTTTCTCGCTAGCCCGCGCCCGAGAGGAGTGAGCACCGACTCGGGATGAAACTGGACGCCGTCGAGGGGGAGATGGCGGTGCCGCACCGCCATGATCTCGCCGTCGTTGGCCGTCGCGGACACTTCCAGCACATCGGGGATCGTGAGCGCCGCGAGCGAGTGGTAACGGCCCACGTCGATCTCGCCGGGAAGTCTCGCGAAGAGCCCGCGTCCGTCATGCCGAACAGTGCATGCCTTCCCGTGGACGAGCTCGCGCGCCGGGCCGATCCTCCCGCCGAACGCTTCCACGATTGCCTGATGTCCGAGGCAGACGCCGAGGGTCGGTGTCGTCGGCGCCAGTCGGCGGATGATCTCCGACGTAGCACCGGCGTCTGCGGGCCGACCCGGACCGGGGGAGATGACGAGGTGCGAAGGCGCGAGCCTCGCCGCGGCCTCCGCATCGAGCGAGTCGTTTCGGCGCACCGCGACCTCGGCGCCGAGCTCGCCGAACAGGTGCGCGAGGTTGTAGGTGAACGAGTCGTAGTTGTCGACGAGCAGGATCATCGCTGTTCCGATTCGGCGAGGTCGATCGCCGCCTCGACGCCCGCGAGCTTGCGTAGACACTCCTCGTGCTCGGCGGCGGGGTCGGAGTCGGCAACGATCCCGGCTCCGGCCTGCAGGTGGGCGGTGCCGTCGCGGAGGAGGATCGTCCGGATCGCGATACACGTGTCGAGTACGCCCTCGTCTGGAAGCGCATAGCCGACGGCGCCTGCGTACGGGCCGCGCCGCCTGCCCTCGAGCTCGGAGATCAGCTGCATCGCGCGAACCTTCGGAGCCCCCGAGACGGTTCCGGCTGGGAAGCACGCGCGCAGCAGATCGAACGGAGAGACACCCTCTCGCAAATCTCCGCCGACCTGGGAGACGAGGTGCGTGACGTGCGAGTACCGCTCGACCTCGAGGAACTTCTCGACGGTCACGCTGCCCGCGACGCACACGCGGGAGAGATCGTTGCGGCCGAGGTCGACGAGCATGATGTGCTCCGCGCGGTCCTTGTCGGACGCAAGCAAGCGTTCCGCGTCGCCGTCGCCCCGCTCGGTCGTGCCGGCGATGGGATTGACGCCTGCCCGGCCGCCTTCGCACTTGACGAGCGTCTCCGGCGACGAGCCGATCAGGGCGACGCCGTCCAGCTCCAGCAGGAAGAGGTACGGCGACGGATTCACGCGGCGAAGCGTGCGGTAGAGCTCGAGTGCGGATGCCGATGTCGGCCGCTCCGCTCGCTGCGACAGGACGATCTGAAACGCGTCGCCGGCGCGGATGTGCTCCTTCGCCGCCACGACGCACGCCTCGAAGTCGTCGCGCCGCGGAGAGCGCCGTGCGAAGCCGCGCCGCCCGTTGCCGTGCGGAAGCCGCGGAACCGGCCTCGCGAGCAGTGCTGCGACTTCCTCGGGGTCGCCGCGGATCACCTCCGTAGTCCCGAGGACATGGTCGAACCGGATCAGCACGTCCGCGACGAGAAAGCGGCTCTCCGGCAGGCCCGTCTTCTGCGCCGGAAGTGGGACCGTCGGTTCGAGCCTGGCTGCGTAGTCGTACGCGACGTAGCCGACGACGGGCTCGCCACACGCCTCCGCCTCGGCGAGATAGCAGAGGTGGGAGCCGCAGCCGACGAGCGAGTGGCGGCCGAGGCGGCCGCGCTCGACGGATTCGAGCAGGAAGGCTGCGCGGCCCTCGCGGCGGAGCCGCAGGTAGGCACCGAGCGGTGTGACGAGATCGGTCGCTATGTCTGGTGCGATCGTCATCGAGATCCTCCGTTCCGTGGACAAGACGCAAAAAGACCTTCCGGGCGGAAGGTCTGAGAGAGCGGAACGGGCTGTCTCTGGCCTAGGTCAATGCAGGCGCAGGCTCCCGCTCCGCTCGCAAGGCCAGGCCCAGGTTCGGAGCACGGGAGTCATCGCAATTCAGAGTAAGCACACGTGCCGCGGCGGTCAAGCACGCGGCCGCTTGTAGTTCCCCGCGTACGCCGGTACCGGCTCGGCGACTCCCTCGTCGGCAACCGGCGGCTGTGGCGCGAGCTCGAGGGGGACGACCCCGGCCCAGACAGGAAAAGACAGGTCGTCCTCGTCGTCCGTCGGCGGGCCGGTGCGCAGCTTCGCCGACGCCTCGTCGAGCCCCAACGCGAGGATCGTCGTCCCCTTGATCTCGCCGTCACTCGGCTGCCTGGCCTCTGCCCAGCGTCCGGGCACGACGTGCTCGACGACGCGTTCCATCGCGCGCAGCTTCTCCTCGCGATCCGTGACCTCGCGTGCACGGCCGAGCACCACGGCGGAGCGGTAGTTCATCGAGTGGTTGTAGACAGATCGCGCGAGGACGAGCCCATCGAGGAGCGTGACCGTCACGCAGACGTCGATGCCGCCCTTCAGCTTGCGGAGCATCCGGCTGCCGGGCGAGCCGTGGACGTAGAGGACGTCGCCGTCGCGGGCGTGGATCGTCGGGATCACGAACGGCTGCCCGTCGATGACGAAGCCGACATGACAGATCAGCGCCTCGTCGAGGATCGCGTGGATCGTCGCGCGCTCGTAGTCGCCTCGCTCGGGGTGGCGGCGGACCTTTGTTCGCGCGGTCGGCGGAGCATCCATGGCACAAGCGTATTGGTCGCGGCCGCCATCGTCGGCCGCGGTCCAGCCGCTACGCTCGCTGCATGGCACGCTCTGTGATCGTCTCCGCCGTTCGGACGCCCTTCGGCAAGCTCGGCGGCTCGCTTGCCGACAAGGAAGCGACGGAGCTCGGTGCGATCGCCATCCGCGCCGCGCTCGACCGGGCCGGCGTCGAAAACGACGAGGTCGAGTACGTGATCATGGGGCAAGTCCTGCAGGGCGGTGCGGGGCAGGCGCCGTCGCGTCAGGCATCTATCGGGGCGGGACTGCCGATCGACGTCGGCTCCGACACGATCAACAAGGTCTGCGCCTCGTCGATCAGAGCGGTCGAGATGGCCGACCAGATGATTCGCGCCGCCGACCACCAGGTCATCGTGGCCGGCGGCATGGAGTCGATGTCGAATGCGCCGTATGTCCTGAAGAAGGCGCGCTTCGGCTACCGCCTCGGCGACGGCACGCTCATCGACCTGATGACCCACGACGGGCTCATCTCCACGTTCGACAAGCGCCACATGGTGGAGCAGGCTTCCTTCGTCTCCCGCGAGCTCGGCATCCCGCGCGAAGACCAGGACCGCTGGGCCCTGCGCTCGCACCAGCGCGCAATCGCGGCAATCGATGACGGGAAGTTCCGCGAGGAGATCGTGCCCGTGGGTGACTTCTCCGTCGACGAAGGTCCGAGGCGCGACACCTCCTACGAGAGGCTGTCGAAGCTGAAGCCCGTCTTCGATCCGGAAGGAACGACGACTGCCGGAAATGCGCCGGGCGTCAACGACGGCGCCGGCGCACTCGTCGTGACGAGCGAGGAGTTCGCGCGGAAGCGCGGGCTCGAGGTGCTTGCAACGATCGTCTCGCAGGCGTACGTGGCCGACGAGTTCGCGTATCTCGCGCGCACGCCGGCGAAAGCCGGCGGGCAGGCGCTCGCGAGGGCGGGGAAGAAGATCGGCGACGTCGAGCGCGTCGAGCTGAACGAGGCGTTCTCGTCGGTGGTGCTCAACTCGGCCAAGCTGCTCGACGTCGATCCCGACAAGGTGAACGTGAACGGCGGCGCCGTCGCTCTCGGGCACCCGATCGGCGCTTCGGGCGCTCGGATCCTCGCGACGATGATCCCCGAGCTGAGACGGAACGGCGGCGGGCTCGGCCTCGCTGCGATCTGCTCCGGCGGCGGTCAGGGCGACGCGCTTCTGATCGAGGTCTAGCCCCGCAGCCTTAGGGTTTCGCGCGTGAACTTCGAGCATGTGCTCGTTGTCGGCGCGGGCCAGATGGGCGGCGGGATCGCGCAGGTCGTAGCGGCCTCCGGCCGCCGGGTGTCGTTGCACGACGCGCAGCCGGGCGCCACAGACAAGGCGCGCGGGGTGATGGCCAAGAGCCTGGCGAAGCTCGCCGAGAAGGGCGGCGCCGCGCCCGACGAGGTCCTCGCACGCGTCTCACCGGTCCACGATCTCGTCGCCGCCGACCTGATGATCGAGGCGGTAATCGAGGATGCCGCAGTCAAGGACGACATCTTCCGCCGGGCGGACGAGAGGCTGCCGGAGGGCGCCGTCCTCGCGTCGAACACCTCGTCGATCCCGATCGGCTCGCTCGCCTCGGCGACGTCGCGCCCGGACAAGGTGATCGGGATGCACTTCTTCAATCCCGTGCCGGTGCTGAAGCTCGTCGAGATCATCCGCGGACGCGAGACATCAGACGAGACGGCGACGGCGATCACGGAGCTCGCGCGCGAGCTCGGCAAAGTGCCGGCGGTCGCGAACGACTTTCCCGGCTTCGTCTCGAACAGGATCCTCATGCCGTTCATCAACGAGGCGGTCTGGGCTCTGCACGACGGCGTCGCCGAGGCCGAGGCGATCGACACGATCGCGAAGCTCGGGTTCGCCCATCCGCTCGGGCCGCTGGCCCTCGCCGACCTGATCGGGCTCGACACGTGCGTGGCGATCATGGAAGTGCTCCGCAATGGACTTGGGGACGACAAGTACGAGCCCTGTCCCCTGCTACGGGAGCATGTGGCGGCCGGTCGGCTGGGCCGAAAGTCCGGCGCCGGCTTCTACGACTACGCGTCGTGAGCACGGGTACGCCCGCCCGGAAGCGCTAGCGTTTCGCACAGTGGACTTCGAGCTCACGCAGGATCAGCGCGAGATCCAGGCGCTGACGCGGGACTTTGCCGGCGCGGAGATCGATCCACACGCTGCGCAGTGGGATCGTGACCACCACTTTCCACGCGACCTCTTCGCGAAGCTCGCCGAGCTCGGGCTCATGGGCGTGTGCGTGCCGGAGGAATACGGCGGCTCGGGCGCCGACTTCCTGTCGTACATCCTCGTTCTCGAGGAGCTCTCGCGGGCCGACGCGGGAGTGGGGGTCACGCTCGCCGTGCATACGAGCGCCACGACGCTGCCGATCCTCACTTTCGGCACAGACGAGCAGAAGGCGCGCTTCGTGCCGCCGCTCGCGCGCGGGGAGCACCTCGGCGCGTTCGCCCTCACAGAGGCGGAGGCCGGGTCGGATGCCGGCGCCCTGCGGACGAGAGCCGAGCCGAACGGGGACGGCTGGACGATCACCGGCGCGAAACAGTGGATCACGAACGGGAGACACGCGGGCACCTTCCTCCTGTTTGCGCGCACCGACACCGAGGCCGCCGGTGCGCGTGGTGTCAGTGCATTCGTGCTCGACGGCGAGCACGTCCGGGTCACGCGCGACGAGGAGAAGCTCGGCCTGAACTCGTCCGTCACGAACGACATCGTCGTGGACGGCGCCGTCGTCGGGCGTGACCGCCTGCTGCACGAGGAGAACCGCGGCTTTCGCGTCGCGATGGTGACGCTCGACGGCGGCCGCATCGGCATAGCCGCGCAGGCGCTCGGGATCGCGCAGGCCGCCTACGACGTCGCGCGCGAGTACGCGGCGGAGCGCCGGGCGTTCGGCCATCGCATCGCAGACTTCCAGGCGATCCAGCACAAGCTCGCGAACATGTCGATGGAGATCGACGCCGCCCGGCTCCTGGTGTACCGCGCCGCCTGGCTGAAGGAGGAGGGCAGGGCGCACACGGAGGAGGGTGCGAAGGCCAAGCTGTTCGCATCGGAGATGGCACGGCGCCAGACGGCCGAGGCAATCCAGGTGCTCGGCGGTTACGGCTATACGAAGGAGTTCCCGGTCGAGCGCTACTACCGCGACGCCAAGATCACGGAGATCTACGAAGGCACAAGCGAGATCCAGCGCCTCGTGATCGCGCGATCGATCCTGGGCGTGACCGAGCGCTCGCTGGCGGTCGGCTGACGATGTCTTTCAGGTACACGCGCGCGTGTAACCCCCACCCTGGGAGGGGATCGAGCCCGCCGCCCTCGTGGTCGACGGTACCGTCCTTCAGCGCACCCATGTGGATCGATTTCGCACCGAATCTCCGGAGCGCGGCGTGAGCGCTCGCCGGCGAGACGAGCCGGTTCGGCTGACGCGCATTTACACGCGCGCGGGCGACCGCGGCGAGACGTCGCTCGGAGACGGTTCGCGTGTGCCGAAGCTCGACTGCCGGATCGGAGCGTTCGGCGCTGTCGACGAGCTCAATGCGGCGATCGGCGTCGTCCTCGCAGGCGCGGACCTTTCGGAGCGGCTCCGTGGCCCGCTCGAGCGGGTGCAGAATGACCTGTTCGACGTTGGCGCCGACCTCTCCGTTCCCTACGGCGTCACCGATCGGCTGCGCGTGGAGCCGGCTCACGTCGAACGCCTCGAAGCGCTCTGCGACGAATTCAATGCGGAGCTGCCGATGCTGAAGAGCTTCGTGCTGCCGGGCGGGACGGAGGCAGCGGCGCGGCTTCACGTCGCGCGCACGATTTGCCGCCGAACGGAGCGCGAAGCGCTCGTCGCCGACGGCGAGAACGGGATCAACCCGCTCGTGCTCTCCTATCTCAACCGCCTCTCCGACTTCCTCTTCATTGCAGCGCGCGCCGCAAACGCCGCCGCGCGGCGCGACGAACCGCTCTGGCGGCCCGGGGGCGGCGCGTAGCACCGTCTACGCGGCCGTAGAATCGGGCAAGCATGGCGACCACCGAGGATCCGCGCGCGCCCTCCGCCAAGCCTGAACAGCGCAGCCAGGCGGAAGCCGACGGCGTCAGCGGCGTCGACGAGTGGAGGCGTGACCTCTACGAGGCGACGACCGAGCGCGGTGGCGAGCTGTTCAGCACGTTGTCGGGGCTCGAGAACGAGCCGCTCTACTCGCCCGACAACGTCGACGTCGACTACGAGAGTGATCTGGGCTATCCGGGCGTCTATCCGTTCACGCGCGGCGTGTATCCGTCGATGTACCGCGGGAAGCTCTGGACGATGCGGCAGTTCGCCGGCTTCGGCACGGCCGAGGAGACGAACGCGCGCTTCCGCTACCTCCTCGAGCACGGTCAGACGGGCCTGTCGACCGCGTTCGACATGCCGACGCTGATGGGCTACGACTCCGACCATCCGCGCTCGCTCGGCGAGGTGGGGCGCGAGGGCGTCGCGATCGATTCGCTCGACGACATGGAGACACTGTTCGAGGGCATCCCGCTCGACGACGTCTCCACGTCCATGACGGTCAACTCGCCGGCGGCGATGCTGCTCGCCTTCTACCTCTGTGTCGGCGAGGAGCAGCGCGTCCCTCGCGAGCGCCTGCGCGGGACGATCCAGACGGACATCCTCAAGGAATACATCGCGCAGAAGGAGTGGATCTTCCCGCCCGAGCCGTCGATGCGGCTCGTGATCGACATGATCGAGTTCTGCGCGCACGAGATGCCGCGCTTCCATCCGATCTCCATCTCCGGCTACCACATCCGCGAGGCCGGCTCGACGGCGGCGCAGGAGCTGGCGTTCACGCTCGCGGACGGGTTCGCCTACGTCGAGGCGGCGATCGAGCGCGGGCTCGACGTAGACGACTTCGCGCCCCGCCTCAGCTTCTTCTTCAACGCGCACCTCGACTTCTTCGAGGAGGTCGCAAAGTACCGCGCAGCGCGCCGAATCTGGGCGCGCGAGATGAAGGAGCGTTACGGCGCGCGCAACCCCCGCTCGTGGCTGATGCGCTTCCACACCCAGACGGCGGGCGTCTCGCTCACCGCCCAGCAGCCGGAGGTGAACATCATCCGGACGGCGCTCGAAGCCCTCGCCGCAGTGCTCGGCGGCACGCAGTCGCTGCACACGAACTCGTTCGACGAAGCGCTGGCGCTGCCGACCGAGAACGCCGTCCGGCTCGCGCTGCGAACACAGCAGGTGATCGCTCACGAGACCGGAGTCGTGAACACGATCGACCCGCTCGGCGGTTCGTTCTACGTCGAAGACCTCACGAACCGGCTCGAGGCAGAGGCGCACGATTACTTCGATCGCATCCGCCGGCTCGGCGGCGTCATCCCCGCCATCAAGGAGAACTTCTTCCAGCGGGAGATCGCCGAGGCGTCGTTCCGCTACCAGCACGAGGTCGAGCAGAAGCAGCGGATCGTCGTCGGCGTCAACCGCTACACGCACGAGGACGAGCAGCCGCTCGAGCTCCTCCGCATCGACCCGGCGCTCGAGGAGAAGCAGATCCACCGTCTGCAGGCTTTGCGGGGACGTCGTGATTCCGCGGCCGTCGAAAAAGTGCTCGCCCGTCTGAAGACCGACGCCGCCTCCGAGGGCCCCAACCTAATGCCGCCTATCATCGACGCGGCGAAGGCCTACGTAACGATGGGCGAGATGTGCGACGCACTACGGGAAGTCTGGGGCGTATGGCGCGAGACGCCCGTCTTCTAACCGGGGGAACATCCCGGTTCCCCCGAACCCCCTCCACTGGTCCGCTACCGCGGACAGGCGCTACGCGCCGGGGCGTGTGGCGCGAGACGCCTGTTTTCTGAGACTCGCTTCGCCGACAGGCGCTAGCGCGCCGGCTCTGCCGTCGACTCACGGACGACGAGGCGGGTCGCTAGCTCGACACGTAGTGCCTCGACGCGCTGCTTGTCGAGCAACCGTACGAGCAGGCTGACCGCCATCCGTCCCATCTCGGCGAGCGGCTGGCGAACGGTGGTCAGCGCGGGGCTGACGATGGCTGCCTCCTCGGTGTCGTCGAACCCGACGATCGAAACGTCGTCCGGAACACGCAGGCCGCGCGCCCGCGCCGCGCGCATCGCGCCGATTGCCAGGTTGTCGTTGAAGGCGAAGATCGCCGTCGGAGGATCCGGTAGCTCGAGCAAGACCGAGCCGGCCTCGTAGCCGCCGGAGATCATCCAGTTGGATGTCATCTCGAGCGCCGGGTCCGGGACCACGGCTGCGGCCGCGAGGGCTGCGTGGTAGCCGTTCCGCCGCTCCTCGGTCGCCACCCAGCCGGCAGGGCCGGTGATCGCCGCGATGCGGCGATGACCGAGCGACAGGAGGTGCTCGGTCGCACGCTTCGCACCCGATGCGTGCGCAGCAGTCACCGACGGAATGCCTTCCTCGAGCTGGACGCGCGGGTCGACGACGACGAACGGGAAACGCTGCTGCTGGAGGAGCGTCAGCTCTTCGCTCGTCTCCTCCGGCAAGAGCAGGATCGCGCCGTCGGTCGTACCGTGCATGAGGCGGTCGAGCAGGGTGACCTCGCGCTCGTGCTGGTGCAGCGTGGGGCAGAGGATCGCCCGCATGTCCTGTTCGTAGAGCCCTTCGGCCGCGCCGGCAAGGATGAACGAGAAGTACGGCGCATGGACGATCGGCAGCGTGACGCCGACGAACCCCGTGCGGCCCGCGGACAGGGCGCGAGCGCTCCGATTCGTCGAGAAGCCGAGCCGGCGAACGACCTCGAGCACCGCCTCGCGCGTCTCAGCCGAGACGTCCGGGCGGTCGTTGAGGACGCGTGAGACCGTTGCGATGGAGACACCGGAGAGCCGCGCGATGTCGCGGATCGTGGTTGGGCGGGGTTCTGCGCGAAGGGTTGCCATTCTGTTCCGGAACCGTTTACGGCCCGCAACGAGTGTACCCATGCGGAACTTCTAAGTCAAAGGCTTGACACGATTTCCGGGAGGTGTTAAACGTTTCCGGAACAATTTCCGGTCGGCCCTCCGTGGGCCCTGAGTGGGGGCAACGAAAGGGGAAGGGAAATGGAAGCTTCAGCACGGTCGCTTCGCGGTCGGGCGAGGATGACGGGCGCGGCGGTCGTCGCCGCCGCGGTCGCGGTCCTCGTCCTGGTCGCGCAGTCGGCTCCGGCGGCGCACGATCGCGCGGCGGCGCCAAAGGCAGGACATGCGTGCGTCGTCGCCACCGGTTCGGGCGACCAGCCGTTTACGCGCAACTTCAACGTCTTCGACGCAGGCGGCCAGCGCGACTTCACGCGAGGCGGAATCTACGAGAACCTCGTGATCTCGACCGCCTTCGGCGGTGGCCACGTCTACAAGATCCTGGCCAAGAAGCTCGCCTACTCGCGGGGCGGTCGCACTCTGACGATCACGATCCAACCCAACGTGAAGTGGTCGGACGGCAAGCGGCTGACCGTGCAGGACGTCGTCTACAGCCTCACGGCGGGCCGCCAGGACAAGTTCATGGACCACATCAACCTAGTCGGCCAGAACACCAACATCGATTCGATCAAGGCGGCGGGGAAGAACAGGGTCGCGATCAACTTCAAGGCGGTCGACTCGACGTTCCTCTCGCAGCTCGCGAACGTCTTCATCGTGCCGAAGCGCATCTGGTCGGGAGTCAAGGACGTCGAGCACTTCACCAATCCGAACCCGGTGGGCACCGGCCCGTTCACCCGGATCACGCGCTTCAACGCGCAGGACTACGTCCTCAGCAAGAACCCGAGGTACTGGAAGAAGGGCTACCCGAAAGTCCCGTGCATCGAGCGCATCGCGGCTGCGAGCAACGACGCGGCGCTGCTACAGATCGTGCAGGGCCAGGCCGACTGGACGCACAACTTCGTCCCGAACGTCGAGAAGGCCTACATCGCGCACGACAAGAAGCACTACCACGCCTCTTATCTCGGCGTCGGCCTGCCGGTCGGCCTCTTCTTCGACCTGACGAAGTACCCGTACAGCCTGCCGGCATTCCGGAAGGGCGTCAGCCAGGCGATTGACCGCCAGAAGGTCGTCAAGCTCGGCGAGTACGGCTATGCACCGGCGGTCAACGCCCTCGGTATAGAGAAGCTCTACGGCAAGTGGCTCGACCCGAAGCTGAAGGCGCAGGCCAAGCGGCTCGCGACGTATTCGCAGGCTGCCGCGCGCAAGACCTTCACCGACGCCGGTTTCAGGTATCGGGGCGGCGACCTTATCGATCCGAAGGGCGACCGTGTGCGCTTCCAGATGCACGTGATCGGCGGCTGGTCGGACTGGGTCGCGTCGCTGCAGATCATCGCGAACAACCTCCAGGACGTCGGCA
>JBKPMS010000007.1:0-12291 GCA_046732275.1 Actinomycetota bacterium
GCGGGCCGACGCACGCACCGACGGGGTCCACGCCCTGGGCGTGCGACTCGACGGCGATCTTCGATCGGTAGCCCGGCTCGCGCGCGACGCCGCGGATCTCGACGAGGCCGTCGGCGATCTCCGGCACCTCGAGCTCGAACAGCGTCTTGATCAGCTCCGGGTCGCGGCGCGAGAGGATCACCTGCGGTCCCTTCGTGCCCGAGCGAACCTCGGTGATCACGGCCTTGATGCGCGAGCCCTGCTCGTAGCGCTCGCCGTCGACCTGCTCGGACCGGGGCAGCAGTGCCTCGACCTTCCCGAGGTCGACGAGAACGTTGTTGCGGTCGCCGGCCTGCTGGACGATGCCGGTGACCACCTCGCTGACGCGGTCGACGTACTCGTCGTACATCATCGCGCGCTCCGCTTCGCGGATCCGCTGCAGGATCACCTGCTTCGCCGTCTGGGCGGCGATGCGGCCGAAGTTCTCCGGCGTCACGTCCTCGCGCTTGATCACGTCCTCGGAAATCTCGGACCAGTCGACGTCGAGGTCGTCGTCGGAGATCAGCGTGTGGGAGCGCTCGCCCGTCTCGGCTTCGAGCGCCTCGAGCTCCTCGAGCTTTCGCTCGCGAGCCTCCTCGATTAGGCGCTCCTCGATGTCCGGCGGCAGCTCGACCGCGTACACGCGGAAGTCGCCGCGCTCGTCGATCTCGACCGTGGCGTGCCGGGACGAGCCGGGCATCTTCTTGTATGCCGCAAGCAGGGCATCCTCGAGTGCTGACACGAGGGTGCCACTTTCGATTCCCTTCTCGCGCTCGATGTCGCGAACTGCGTCGACGATCTCCTGGCTCATTTTTCTCCCGTTTCTTCGATCAGATTGCCCCGGACGATCACGTCGTACGGGATGTCCACCGACTCGCCGCCATTCCTGACGGTAACGCTCCGCTCACCTGCGGCGACGACCTCGCCGCGAAGGCGATTCCGCTTCTCCGTTCGCAACGACACGCGTCGCCCGATGACGTTCCGGAAATGCGCCGGCGTTCGCAGTGGGCGCTCCAGTCCCGGCGACGAGACGTCGATCGAGTACTGGCGCAGGTAATCCCGCAGGACGTTCGTGACCCGCTCGCACAGGGCATGGTCGACCACCTGGACATGGTCGACGTAGACCGTGAACCGCTCGGGCCCCATCAGCTCCACGGCGAGCACCTCGGTGCCCGGGAGGGCTGCCTCGACCTTCGGCGCGATCTCCCGCGTCAGCTCTCGCTCCCTGTCGTGTGTCGTTGCCATTCGCTCCTTGTCACAAAAAATGGGCCCGCAGGCCCATTCCGGAAATTGCTCGAAATGTGGTGTCGGCAGTGTAGCAAGGTGCCTCAATCTAAGAGGATCGTGACTGGGCCGTCATTCACGAGCGAGACCGCCATCCGTTCGCCGAAGACTCCACGTTCCACCGTGAGACCGTCGTCGGCCAGGCGTTCGCAGAATCGCTCGTACAAAGCGTTGGCTCGATCGGGTGGAGCGGCGGTGCTGAAGCTCGGCCGATTTCCTTTCCGCGTGTCGGCGATCAGCGTGAATTGACTTACGACGAGCACCGCTCCGCCTTCGTCCAGGACGCTCCGATCGAACTTCCCGTCGTCGCCTTCGAAGATCCGTAGGCGCGCGACTTTCGCCGCAACGCGGTCCGCATCGGCGGCCGAGTCGTCGCGAGCAACGCCGAGGAGTACCAGGAGGCCACGGCCGATCTGGCCGACGACCTCATCGTTGACCGTGACGCGCGCTTCGGAGACGCGCTGGCAGACCGCCCGCATCGCCGACGCATCTTTCCCGACCGGACGATCTAAGGCCGCGCCGGTCTCTCTGGAGGCCCCGGCCGTTCTCTCCGGAGGGCCTAGCCGTTCTCTCCGTTACACGCGCGCGCGTCCCCACCCGGGAGGGGGTCCGACGCCCACCACCCGCTGGGATCGAGCCTATCGGCGAACTGCGCACCGGACTCGCGCGCGACTGCGCCGATTGTGCGCCGATTACTCCCGCTCGTCCTCGCCTGGAGCGCGCTTCGGCTCCTCGCGGTCCAGGTCGAGGATCCGCGACGCGTAGTGCTTGCTCTGCGGGCGCAGCGAGCTCGCGAGCTTGTAGTGGCCGTTTGCCTCCGTGTCCTTGCCCAGCTTCTCGAGCGCACGGCCGAGCGCATAGTGCGCGTAGTGGTCTGCGGGAGAGAGCTCGAGCATCTTGCGGAACTCCTCCTCGGCCTCGTGGTAGCGCTGGATCCGGAGGTAGGCGATGCCGAGCGCCTCCCGAATGGACGCCTTCTCCGGCTCTCGCCGCTTCGCCTTTTCAAGGGCCACGGTGGCTTGGGCGGCGCGCCCCTTGCGGAGATGCGTTCGCCCTTGCTGGTACAGGTCGTAGGTCTCGCTCATATCGATCTGAGGTACGGAAAGTTCTCCTCTACCAAGTCAACCGGATCCGTCAAATCCCGTGTCGTCCCGATCTCCACGGCGATTACCAGTTCACCGTCGTCGATTGCCGACTGGTATGCGTTCTCGAGCTCGTAGGGAGCCTTGTCGCGGCAAAGGCGCTCCGCAACCGAGGAGCCGAGCCCCCAGAGGGGCGCGGCCGACCACCTGTTGCTCGGGTCGTCGTCGCGCAGGCGCTCGATCCGTCCGTCGCGGCGCCTGACGGCGTGCCGGCTCGGGCCCGGCCCAGGCTCGGTGCGGATCGCGACCGCCCCGGCAGCGCCCGACTCCGCAAACGCGACGTCGAACCGCCCCACGTCTCCCGGCCGGAAGACCGTGTCGGCGGCGCTGACGAGCACCGGCGGCTCCGCCCCGGCGTCCAGCGCCCGCTGGACGGCGTCTGCAGACCCGAGCACGGACGGTTGCCGGACGAAGCGAACGTCGATTCCGTAGCGCGAGCCGTCGCCGGCCAGGCGCTCCACCTGCTCGGCGAGATGCCCGGTCACGACCCACGCCCGCCCGCAGCCAGCGGCCGCCAGCTCGCGGAGCAACACCGTCACAACCGCACGCCCGTCGATCGGCAGCACGGGCTTCGCCCACCGTTCGGTCACAGGACGCAGGCGCATCCCCTCCCCCGCCGCCATCACGACGGCGTCCAGCGTGCTACCCGAGGCCGAGCGAGCGGACAGAGACGAGGCCGAAAACCCTCTCCTTCGCCGACAGGCTTCGGCGGAGATGCCGCTTCAGCTCTCGGAGCTCCTCTCGAGCCCGTGCCGCCGCTGTCCCAGCGTCCGCCTGCAGGCCGTACCGCGCTGCGGTCGCCGCCCGCGCGAAGTCACCCGCATCTACGCCGAGACGGTCGTAGACCGTCGTCGCCAACTCGCGGAACGTCACGGCGCGCGACGACGGAACGCGTTGATCGCGCAGGTAGTCCGAGAGTTCGCGAGCACACGCAACGGCGATCCGCCGTGGATCCCGGGACAGGTACCTGAGCCTCCGCCGCACCTCCTTCAGCAGCACGATCACCACACCTACCCCGGCGGCGAGCAGGACGAGGAACAGGAGGAGGCTCGGGCGGTGGCTGACCTGGGGCGAAGGCGCGGTGCCGATCCCCAGCGGCAGGTCACCCGTGGACCTCGGCGTCCGCAGCGTCGGATCGTGGGCGATGATCCCCGACGGCGTTCCCTGTCCGAACACCTCGCCGTTGCTCACAAGCCCACGCAAGAGGCGCGCAGTGCCCTGCGCGTTGAAGCCGAGCGCCGCCGAGCTGTAGGAGCCGCTCAGGCGCCCGCGCCCCGGGGTCGGATCGAACGGCAGCCAGCCGTAGCGCGGGAACCAGACCTCGACCCAGGTGTGCGCATCGTGGTCGGTGACGTCCCAGACGCCGTCGCGGTAGTGGCCCGGCACGAAGCCCGCCGCGACGCGGGCGGGAATGCCGAGCAGGCGAAGCATCAGCGCCATCCCGCCCGCGAAGTGCTGGCAGTACCCGGTCTTGGTGTCGACGATGAACCCGACGAGCGGCGGCAGTCCCGGCGTCGTCCCGGGTTGCTCGGAGTACGTGAAGCCGCCGGTCGACCGGAACCATGCCTCGAGAGCGACGGTCGCGGCGTAGGGCGAGCGCGTCTGGCCCGCGACGCCGAGCGCGCGCTCGTACACCTCCGCGTACGGCTGGAGCCGCCCCGTGAGCAGCTGGTGCATCCGCCGATTCCGCCCGGGCCGGCCGAAGGACGGCGCGGTGACACCCGCCGCGAGGTCCAGCTCGCGGCCCGGCCGCGTCAGCGCCCGCGGGTAGGACGCTGGGACATGCGCGAGCTGGGCCGGCGTCGGCCGCGGCATGTAGCTCCAGACCGTGTAGTGGTCGTCGGCACGCAAGCCGCCCGGAGCACGAAGCACGCCCTGGCCTGCGTACACCACGCGGTCGCCGAAGTCCTCGTCCACGGGGAGCGTCGCCCCGACAAGGTGATCGTCGTCGAGGGCGCGGACGGTCACATCCTGCTCGACCCATCGCCCACGGTTGTCCGCACCGGGATCGAGCACCCGCGCTTCCCGGGCGGTCTCGAGCCATGGCCGCTCGAGCCAGCGCGTGCCGTTGAACCGGTCCAGGACGGTCGCGCGCCAGTACTCGGAGTCACGCGGTGCGCGGATGCGCAAAACGGTCGTCTTCTTCGTCGGGAACTTGATGCCGTCGTATTGCGCGTCCCAGACGTAGCCCACGCTCACCGGGTTCTGCGGCCGGTTGTAGAAGTCCCAGCCCTGCCAGTGCAAAAACGCCGGCTTGGCCACCGCTGCCGAGCTCGACAGTGCGACCGCCCCGACGAGCACCGCCGCGGTCGCGCCGAATGCGACGCGGCTCGGCCGCTCCGTGAGGCCGGCGAGGAGCGCAAGCGCCACGCCGAGAATGACGACGCCGCGGGCGATCTCGTTGCCCCCTGCCAGAAGCGTCGCCGGCCAGCCTGCAGCGATCAGGAACGCGATCACGGCGAGCAGCGGCCGACGGGCGGCGACCGCAAGCGCCACGGCGAGCGTGAACGCGTAGATCGCGACCAGGATCACCCGGTGCATGTTCGTGTGACGCGCCGGATCGAACGGCAGCGCAAACTCGTAGAAGTCGACGAAGCCGCTCCCGAAGCGCGACCCGAGCGGGCCGAAGAAACCATTCCCTCCGGGCCAGACCGCGACCGGCGAGACGGACAGAGCGACCCAGCCCGCGAGCACGAGCGAGACGCCGAGCGCGGCCACCCGCCGCCAGAGCGGGCGGAGGAACATCGGCGCGATCGCGAGAACCGCGAGTGCGAACGGCCGGCCGTCGCCGGCCCTCGGCTCCTCGAATCGGAGCCAGTTCACCGCGATGACGAGCGCGGCGAGCCCGGAAAGCGCCGCAGTCCTAAGCATCGGCCACCTCGGCGACGGCCTCGCCCTCGAGGCGTGCGGCCAGATCGTCCCCGGCCCGGACGACGGCCACGGGGACCCCGTTGGCCTGCAGGCGGAGCAGCCCCGGCTCCGCGCGGCGCGGAGCGCCGTTGAAGCTCGCAGCCTCGACGTAGACGATCGAAACCTTCCGGCGGGTGGCCGCTCGCTGGAGGAGCCGGTCGACGAGCCCAGGATCGAGGCGGGCAGTCACGACCGTGAGGTCGAGGGCGCGTGCGATCGGCCCGTCGTCCTCGGCCAGGAGCTTCGACCCCGGCGTTGTTCCCGTCGGCTCGGCGGCGGCCAGGAGCTCGAGCGCGCGACGCCAGTCGGATGTCGGCGCGTGTACGCGCTGCACCTCGCGGCGCTCCGTGTCGAGGACCAGCACGGCGCGGCGCCCGCGCCGCACGAAGGCCTCGAGGATCGAGCCGGCCGCACGCACCTGCACGTCGAAGCTCTCGCCGACGACCGACCGGGCGTCCGCGTCGAGGAGGACCGCGATCTCGTCGCGGGGTGCGTCCTCCAGCTCCTTGACCATCAGCTGCGCCCGGCGCGCGGTCGAGGGCCAGTGGACTCGCCGGAGCGACTCGCCCTGCTCGTACTCCCTCACGCTGTGGAGCTCGAAGCCGCTCGAGCGCCGGAGCAGAAGGCGCCGGCCGTCGTGCGAGCGGGCTCCGGTCTCGGAGAACAACCGCTGGAGCCGCACGAGCCGCGGGTAGACGAGCAGGGCGCCGGGGGCCGGCAGCTCCACCACCGAGCGCTCCAGCCCGAACGCGTCGGTGAGCTCCGCTCGGACGTCCGCGAACGAGTAGCGGCCGCGCGGCAGCCGCTCCAGCGTGTAGCGAACGCTCCACCGCCGTCCGTGCCGCCGAAGCGGATGACGTTGCTCGCCGAGGCGTCCGATCCGTTCGACGAGAGTGATCGCGGCCGGCATGACGTTCCCCGTCGGCTGCAGCTCGGCGAGCACCGGCACGTTGTCGCCTTCGACGTGCTCCCGGTCGCCCCAACCCCGGCCGACCTTGAACGGACGATCGGCCAACCGGACCCAGACCCAGGAGACACCGACGACGAGCAGGAGGCCGGTCGCGACGGGATACAACGGCTTGGAGCCGAACGCCCACGCAGCGATGTAGACGCCGAGACCGAGCGCGAGGATGAATCGGCCGCGCGTCGTGAGCATCGCTAAACCGGTACGGGAGTCTTGTCGAGTGCCTCGCGGACGATCTGCTGGCCGGTCAGACCGCTGGAGCTCGCTTCGGGCGCAAGGATCAGCCGGTGCGCGAGCACCGGGACCGCGACCGCCTTCACGTCGTCCGGCTCGAGGTATTCGCGGCCGTCCGAAAGGGCTCGGGCCTTCGCGACCCGGAGGAGCGCGATCCCCGCCCGTGGGCTGGCGCCCAGGTAGAGCCTCGAGTCGGCGCGCGTCGCCCGCAGCAGTGCGACCACGTACCGGTTGAGGCTCTCTTCGACGAAGATCTCCTTCGCCTCGTCCGCAAGCGCAAGCGCGTCGGCCGCGCTCGCAACCGGCTGCAACGTCTCGAGCGGCGGGTCGGCCGTCTGCTCCGTCAGCATCTTGGCCTCGTCCGCGAGAGGCGGATAGCCGATCGCGATTCTCATCGTGAAGCGGTCGAGCTGGGCTTCCGGCAGCGGGTACGTCCCCTCGTACTCGATCGGGTTCTGCGTCGCCATGACCATGAAGGGCCGGCCGAGCTCGTACGACACGCCGTCGATCGTCACCTGCTGTTCCTGCATGCACTCGAGCAGCGCCGCCTGCGTCTTCGGCGACGCGCGGTTGATCTCGTCGACGAGCAGCAGGTTCGCGAACACCGGGCCGGGCTTGAACTCGAACTCGTTCGAGCGCTGGTTGTAGACGTTGACGCCCGTCACGTCGGACGGGAGGAGGTCCGGCGTGAACTGCATGCGCGAGAACGAGACGTCGAGCGAGCGGGCGAGCGCCTTGGCAAGCATCGTCTTGCCGACGCCGGGAAAGTCCTCGAGGATCAGGTGCCCCTCGCTGACGAGGCAGAGAACGCAGAGCCTCAGCGTCTCTTCGGGCGCGTGGATGACATGGGCGAGGTTGTCGGTGAGCGCGCGGAGCGTCTCCGCTGCCGCGACCGTCTCGACGCGCTCGCTACGGGGCTCGCTCACCTAACAGCTCCTCGACCCTGTCTACGATCGCGGCCGCGATTCGGTCTTTCGCGGCCTTCGCGACGCGTCGCTCGCCGTCGGCCGTAATCAGGACGACCTCGTTGTCGACAGCATCGAATCCGATGTCGTTGCGGGCCACATCGTTGTAGACGATGAGATCGACATGCTTGTGGGCGAGCTTGGCGCGGGCGCGGACGAGCCCCTCCTCGCCGCGGTCTGCGGCGAAGCCGACGAGAACCTGGCCGTTCACGCGCCGCTCTCCCAGTGTGCGGAGGACGTCCGCCGTCGGTTCGAGCAGGACCTCCCAGGCGCGCTCGTCCTTCGTGCGCTTCTCGACAAGTGACTCGCCCGGGCGGTAGTCGGCGACGGCCGCCGCCATCAGCACGAGGTCCACGTCCTCGTGAGCGAGCGCGGCTGTCAGGACGTCTGCGGCGGTCGGGGTCTCGACGACCTCCACGCCCGTCGGCGCCGGGACCGCGAGGTTCGCGGCGAGGAGCGTCACCGCCGCGCCTCGCTTGCGCGCCTCCTCCGCGAGTGCGACACCCATCCGCCCCGATGAGCGATTGCCGAGGAAGCGGACGGCATCGAGCGGCTCGCGCGTCCCACCCGCGCTGACGAGGACGCGCCGGCCCGCCAGCGAATCGGACTCGCCGAGAAGCTCGCGGCAGCGACGGTAGATCTCCTCGGGCTCGGCCATTCGTCCGGTCCCCCACTCTCCCTCGGCCGTGTCCCCCTCGACGGGACCGACGATCTCGGCGCCCCGAGACCGCACCGCTTCGGCATTCGCCTGCGTCGCGGGGTGCTTCCACATCCGCGGGTTCATCGCGGGAGCGAGCAGGACAGGGCCGCGGTGCGCGAGGGCGGCCTCCGACACGAGATTGTCTGCGAGCCCGTGCGCGAGCTTCGCCAGCGTGTTCGCCGTCAGCGGCGCGACGACGAGCAGGTCGGCGCGGGTCAGATGGGGATAGGGGTCGTCCCTAGAAGCGCGCCTCGCGAGCGCAAAGAAGGTCTCGGCACGAACGAACCGCTCCGCACCGGGCGTGACGAGCGGCAGCACCTCGTGGCCGCCCTTGACGAGGAGCCGGACGAGCTCGCACGCCTTGTAGGCGGCGATGCCACCGGTGACGCCGACGAGCACGCGGGCCATGCCCGGAATTCTGCCCGTTTGGAAGCCGGCCCGACCGGAGCCGGGCTACTTCGAGTACTTGTACTTGAGCTTGCCCTCGGAGACTTCCTCGAGGGCCATCGTCAAGTAGTTCTTCGAGCGGGACTCGACCAGAGGAGGCGGTGCGTGCTCGAAGCCGATGCCCTCTCCCAGCTGGTGGTGGTAGTCGTTGATCTGGCGAGCCCGCTTGGCGGCGACGATCACGAGCGCATAGCGCGAATCGACGTTGTCCAGGAGCTCATCGATGCGGGGATGGATCATGGGCGGGTCATGGTACCTGCGGCGTGCGAAGCCCGACGGACGATCGCCGTGAGCTCGTCGGCGGCTCGCTCGACGTCGTCGTTCACGATCGTGTGGTCGAAGAGCCGCTTCTGCTCCTGCTGCTTCCGCGCGAGGTCGAGGCGCACCTGGATCTCCCCGGAGCTCTCCGTCGCCCGCTCGCGCAGCCGCCGCTCGAGCTCTTCGAACGAGGGGGCATCGACGAAGATCGTCATCGCGCCCGGGATCGTCTCCGCCACCCGTAGGGCACCGTCGGTCTCGAGGTCGAGGAGCGGGACCCTGTCGTGCGCCTGGATCCGGTCGATCTCGGAGCGGAGCGTTCCGGACCGCGCCCCCCAGGGCAGGTCGACGTACTCGAGGAACTCGCCCTCCTCCACGAGGGTCGCGAACCTCGCGGGCGTGATGAAGTAGTACTCCCGCCCGTCCCGCTCGCCCGGACGGCGCTCACGCGTCGTGGCCGAAACGGCAAGCTCGAGCTCCGGCATGCGCTCGAGCAGCATCTTCTCGAGTGTCCCTTTTCCGGCGCCCGACGTGCCGGTGACAACTACGACCAGACGCGAGTTACCTGTGGAAGAGGCCAATCAGCTCGGTGCGCTGACGTTCGGAGAGCCCTCCGACCGTCTTCGACTGGCTGATCCGGCACATGTTCAGAAAGCGCGCCGCCTTCACCCGTCCGAACTTGGGGACCGCCATCAGCATGTCGAAGACCTTCGCAGTCGACACGTACTCGGGCGGATTGCTCAAGATCTGCTCGATCTGGACGCGCCCATCCTTCAGGTCCTTCTTCAGTCTGGCGCGCCGGACCCGGATGTCGTTTGCCCGCTTCAAGGCCTCCATGCGTTGGTCGAGGGAGCGAATCGGTGCCTCGGCCTGGGTCTTGGGCGACACCATGAGACGCGGGAGTCTAACAAGCGACCTCGTCGGGTCAAGAGTCAAACTTTTGCCGTTCTGAGCAGGTCTTTTAAGTGTTATTGACCTGCTCGAAGACCAGGAAGTTGTCCTTATGGACAACGATTTCTCGGTGGGCAACGCCGTATGCGTCAGCGGGAGTCTTCCAGCCGTGTTCGGCTGCGGCGGCGTAGAGCTCCGCGCGCACACGCGCCGGCGCCTCGGGGTCACTGAACAACACGGTGCCGAGCGCAACATGGGATGCGCCCGCGGCGATCAACTCCAGCGCGTCGAGTCCTGTTTGCACACCGCCCATGCCGACGATCGGCAGACCGGTTGCAAGGTGACACGTCGCAACAGCGGCGAGCGCGACCGGCTTCAGGGCGGGCCCGGACAGGCCGCCCTGGCCGGGACCGAGCGCCGGCTTGAGCGTTTGCCGGTCGAGCTTGAGTGCGCGCAGCGTGTTCACGAGAGAGAGCCCATCCGCGCCTGCTGCCTGTGCGGCGCGGGCGACCTCGCCGATCTCGGGCACGGCCGGCGAGAGCTTCGCCCAGAGCGGCTTTCTCGTCGCCTGGCGCGCGGCCGCGACGATCTGCGTGGTGCTTTCCGTCGGCGCGTCGACGTTCGGACAGGACACGTTCAGCTCGATGGCCGTCACCTTGGCTTCGTCGTCGAGGCGCGAGCAGATGTCGGCATAGTCGTCTGTGGCGAAGCCCCCGACCGATACCCACAGCGGGACGCCGAGCTTCTCGAGCTGGGGCAGGTTCCGGGTCAGGAAACGGTCGATGCCGGGGTTGGCGAGCCCGATCGAGTTGAGCATCCCGACATCGGTCTCGGCGATGCGCACGGGCGTGCTGCCTTCGCGCGGCAACGGCGTCACCGTCTTCGTCACGTACCCGTCGAGGCTGCGGGCGACGTCGGGCGCCGTGATCGCGTCGAGGCACCCCGAGGCGTTAAGCAGCAGCACAGAGCACCGGCCCTTCCACACAGAGGCGCTTGAGCTCGCCGTCGATCGGCACCGCGCAGCCATAGCAGGCGCCGTACCCACACGCCATCGGCGCTTCCCAGGCGAGCTGCGCGTCCGGCGCGAGCGCGCGCACCGCCTCCAGCATCGGCTCGGGCCCGCATGCGAGGACTTCCATCCCGGTGGGGATCAGGTCGGTGACGAACGTCGGCTCCACGCAGACCTGGGCGTTGGGAACGAGCTCGGCCGCCTGCGCGTGCCAGTCGGACCGAAAGCCGAGGACTGCCGGCGGCGAGGAGAGCGTCGCGGAGAGGTATGGAAGCGGGGCGACGCCGATGCCGCCGCCGACGAGCAGGGGCCGCGCGACGTCGAGCGCAAAGCCGTTGCCGAGGGGGCCGAGGACGTTGATCTCTTCGCCGACCTCGAGCGCGCAGAGCGCCGCGGTGCCCGGCCCGACCGCTTCCATCAGAAACCCGAGCTCTCCCGGTGGCGCGAGGCACAGGCTCATCGGCCTGGGCAGGAGACGCCCGGGCGCTTCGAGCATGAAGAACTGGCCCGGGACGCCGGGATCGAGCCGCTCCCGCCGCACGCGGAGGAGCGTGTACGGACCGACGCTCTCGTTCCCGACGACGTCAAGCCGCTCGCGTCTCATCCTCGATCCGTTCCTGGAGGGAGAGAGATTCCTCCGTGCGGGCGTTCGCGATCGCATCGACGGCAGCCGCCGCGCCGGAGAGCGTCGTGATGCAGGGCACCCGCGCGACGAGCGCAGCTTCCCGGATCAGGTAGCCGTCCGTCCGCGCGCCCGATCCGTGCGGCGTGTTGACGACGAGGTTGCAGCGGCCGCGTCGGATCAGGTCGACCACCGTCGCGCCGCGCCCCTCTTCCGTCACCTTGCGGACGCGATCGACCGAGAGCCCGCCGGCAGCCAGGACGTCGGCGGTGCCCGACGTGGCGAGCAACGCGAACCCGAGGTCCGCTAGGCGCGCGGCGACGTCCACTGCGGCCGGCTTGTCTGGGTCCCGCACCGAGAGGAACACGGTGCCGCCGAGCGGCAGCGGGCGGCCGGCGGCGCGCTCCGCCTTGGCGAATGCGGTAGGCAGGTCGGCGGCGGTCGCCATCACCTCCCCGGTCGAGCGCATCTCCGGCCCGAGCACCGGATCGGCACCGGGAAAGCGTGCGAACGGCAGGACGGCCGCCTTCACGGAGACGTGTCCGAGGGACTTTCCCTCGGACAGGCCCAGGTCGGACAGGCGGGCCCCGGCCATGACCCGGCAAGCGGCCTGCACGAGATTCACGCCGGTGGCCTTCGAAGCGAAGGGGACCGTTCTTGACGCGCGCGGGTTGGCCTCGAGGACGTACGTCGCCCCGTCGACCACGGCCACTTGCACGTTCAGGAGGCCGACCACGCCGAGCGCGCCTGCGAGCGTGCGGACGATCTCGCGGATCTCCGCGTCCTCTGCCTCGTCGAGGGACGGCGCCGGCAGGACGCAGGCGGAATCCCCGGAATGGACGCCGGC
>JBKPMS010000008.1:0-16469 GCA_046732275.1 Actinomycetota bacterium
GCTCGAGGTCGCGATCAAGCCGCTGCTCGAGCAGCTCGAGCGTCGGTGGCTCTCCCTCGTAGCTCATGCGTGCAGCCGGTAACCCGAGCTCTTCCGCGTGTGCTGCAAAGCCCGGCGCGAGCGCCGCCACGACCTCATGCCGCACCGCGACGAGCTCGGCGCCGAGAGCCACGACCTGCTCCGTCCATGGGGCGAGCGCCAGCCTCGAGGAGAACCCGCCGGCGACACGGCGGAGCGCGGCGTTCCGCTGTGCCAGTGCGGCCGCATAGTCCGTTGCCGCCACCGCATGTGCCGGTGCAAGCCGTGCAACCGCGCGGTCGAAGTACGCGCGGCGGACGGCTGGACCACCCTTGACCACCGCGAGGCGGTCGGGCGTGAAGACCAGCGTCGCGACCTCCCCGCGCAACTGCTCCGCAGCACGCAGCGATGCACCGTTCACCTTCGCGCGCTTCCCACGGGCAACCTCGATCGTCACCTCGAGCTCGAGATTCGTTCCGCCTCGCTCACCGCGCACACCCACGCGGCCGGCCTCGGTCCCGAATCGCACGAGTTGCGCATCGGCGCGCGTACGCGGCGAGAAGCCCTGCGTGCCGACGTGCAGGGACTCGAGCAGGTTCGTCTTGCCTGCACCGTTCGGGCCGACGACGAGGACGAGCGAAGGCGCCAAGTCGAGCTCGAGCCGGGCGTACGAGCGGATGTTGCGTAACGAGACCGCGCTAACGATCAGCCTGGAAGCCGGATGGGCATGATCAGGTATGTCGGGTCGTCCTCATCTCCCTGGATCACGGCCGGCCGCAGCGGGGAGATCAATCGCAGTTGGATCTCGTCCGCGGCGATCGTCTCGATGCCCTCGCGCAAGAACTCGGCGTTGAAGCCGATCTCGAGCGGGTCGCCCGCGAACTGGACCGGCAGCGACTCCTTCGCCTCACCGACGTCCTGCGTGCGCGCGAACACGGTGAGCTCACCCTCGGCAAATCGGAGCTGAATCGGCGACGTCCGCTGCACCATGACACCGACACGACGCACCACGTCGAGGATCTCGCCGCGCGGCAGCGTGACCTCGTGTTCGAAGCCTTCGGGCAGCAGCTGCTTGTAGTTCGGGAACTGGCCGTCGATACGGCGGCTCGTCAGCCACGCGTCGCCCGTGGCGAAGACGACCTGGTTCTCGTGGACGCCGAGCTCGATCGTGTCAGCGCCCTGGGCAATCCGGCCGAGCTCGCCCAACGCCCGCGCCGGAATGATCGCCTCGAGCTCAGGCGCCTCGCCCTCCAGGGGCGTCTCCTTCACCGAGAGGCGATAGGAGTCCGTCGCCGCCATTACGAGCTTGCCCGCCTCGAAGCGAACGAGGATCCCGGTGAGGACGGGGCGCGACTCGTCACGCGACGCCGAACGGGCCACGCGCGACACCGTGTCGAGGAGCGAGGCGCGGTCGACCGTGAAGGTGCCGACCGCGTCCAGATCGGGCAAGCGCGGGAAGTCCTCCGCCGCGTAAGTGTTCAGTGTCGCGCTCGAGGGCCCGCAAGTGACGTGCAAGACGTTCTCCTCGGCCGGGTGCTCGATCGTCACGTCGTCCTCTGGAAGCAGGCGCACCAGATCAACGAGCAGCCGGCCAGGGACGACGGCCGCGCCTTCTCCTTCGACCTGCGCCTCGAGCGACGACCGGAGCGAGAGCTCCATATCCGTTGCTGCGAGGTACAGGCGGCCGCCTTCCGCCCGCAGGAGGACCCCCGACAGGATCTGGACGTTTGCACGGGTGCTGACAGCGCGAGCGACACCCCCGAGCCTCTGAGCCAGGTCATCCCGCCGACAGATGACTTTCATCCCCGTCCCGACCATGGTGTTTGTTTCCATCATTTAAGAAACCTCGTTGTAGTCATAGGGGCTGTGAACACCGTGGAGGACGGTCCTCAGGCCTTTGCCGAAGCCATTCTCGCAGGGGACGCAGACAGTGGACAGGACGTGTGTATCAACAGCCACCGGCGCTCAGCGGACCTGCTTCACACGAGCGGTCAGTTCCTGCACAAGGTTGTAGACAGACCTGTCCTCACGAATGAGCCGAGCGATCTTCGAGGTTGCGTGAATGACGGTTGTGTGGTCGCGGCCGCCGAATTCCTTGCCGATCTTGGGTAGCGACGAGTCGGTTAGCTCGCGGGAGAGGTACATCGCGACCTGGCGTGGATAGACGATGTTCTGGGAGCGTTTGTCGCCGCAGAGCTCGTCCATGCTGAGTTGGAAGCGGTCCGACACGAGCTCCTGGATCCGCCGGATCGAGACCTCCGCCGCCTCACCCTGCGGGAACACGTCCTTGAGGACGTCCTCGGCGAGATCGACGGAGAGCGACCGGCCTGTGAGCGACGAGAAGGCGACGACCCGCGTCAGGGCCCCTTCGAGCTCGCGGATGTTGGTCGAGATGCGCGACGCGATGAACGAGAGAAGCTGGGGGTCGGGGACGTGTATCCCGTCCGTCTTGACCTTCTTGCGCAGGATCGCGATCCGCGTCTCGAGATCGGGAGGCTGGATGTCGGTGATGAGGCCCCACTCGAACCGCGATCGCAGCCGCTCCTCAAGGGTTGCGATGTCGCGAGGCGGCCGGTCCGAGGACATCACGATCTGAGACCCGGCTTCATAGAGGGAGTTGAAGGTGTGGAAGAACTCCTCCTGGATCCGTTCCTTGTGTTCGAAGAACTGGACGTCGTCGACGAGGAGGAGGTCGTAGGTGCGGTAGCGCTGCTTGAAGCCTTCGATCCGCTTGTCGCGCAGCGAGTTGATGAAGTCGTTCATGAACGTCTCGCTCGTCACGTACTTCACGGACAGGTCGCTGGAGTGCTCGGCGACGTACTGTGCGATCGCCTGCATGAGGTGCGTCTTGCCGAGCCCGGTGCCGCCGTAGATGAAGAGCGGGTTGTAGGCCTGCGCCGGCGCCTCGGCGACGGCGAGGGCGGCCGCGTGTGCGAAGCGATTCGACGATCCGATCACGAAGAGGTCGAACGTGTACTTCGGGTTCATCCCGGAGTCCCCGGACCCCATCCCGGCTCGCCTCGGCGCTTCCGCCGGTGCAGGGGCGTCGATCAGTAGCCGCTCGGTCACCGAGAGCGCGATGCGCCGCTCCTGGCCGGTCACGTCTCGAACGGCAGCGCCGATGAGGCCGAGAAAGTGCCCCTCGATCCACTCCCGGGTGAAGTCGTTGGGCACGCCGAGCACGAAGGCGTCGTCGGAGAGCTCGGCGCCTTCAGCCTCGGCGAACCACGTTCGGTACGTGGTCTCGTTCAGCGCCCCCTTGAGCCGACCCGCTACCTCGTTCCAGAGCGTTTCCGCAGTCAGCTCAATGGGGCGATCCACGCCGCCGTACCACTCCTCTCCGCCTCGGGGGAGGGCGAGCATACCAGCGTGTTCTCGGGGCTACAACGGGTGGAAACTGGGGATGAAATATGCCGGTTTTGCAGGGATTTCCTTCCCTCCACACGACTCTCCACACCTGTGGAGGAAGCGTGACTGTTCGTCACATTTGGAGGCACTTCGCACGAACCGGGCTGTGGACAACTCTGTGTACCGACGCTCCTCTATACTGGCCGTTCCATCGCCCCGAATCGGGGCAATTTCCTCCCTCTTCGACCTCGTGAAAAGGACCTACCAGCCCAACGTGCGCCGGCGGAAGCGCAGGCACGGCTTTCGTGCCCGCATGTCGACGCGTGCAGGCCGCGCGATTCTGAAGCGCCGCCGCGCGCGGGGCCGGAAGCGTCTTTCCGCGTAACGAGGTGCAGCGCCGGCATCGCCTGTCTCGCTCGCGAGACTTCGACGCCGTCTACCGGCACGGCCGGTCCACGTCTACCCGCTTCCTTGTCCTCTATTGGTTCGAGCGCGAGGAGAACGGCGAGGAGCCCCGCCTCGGCCTCGCGGTGCCCAAGGCGGTCGGCAACGCCGTGGCGCGCAATCGGATCAAGCGGCAGCTCCGCGAGACGTGGCGCGCGCGGCTCGGCGCCGTCCCCTCGAGCCGCGACTACGTTTTGATCGTGAGACCTGGGCTCCCGGAGGCTGTCGAGGCGAACGGTTTCGACTGGCTCGGCGAACGAGTCGACGAAGTGCTGCGCAAGGCAGGCGCGTGAGGTACCTCGGGTATCTCGGTGTGGCTGCCATCTGGGCGTACAGGCTCACCCTCGGGCCGTTTCTCGGCGGGCAGTGCAAGTACCACCCGTCGTGCTCGCAGTACGCGATCGACGCGTTCAAGGAGTTCGGGCTCTTCAAGGGCACGATTCTCGCCGGCTGGCGGCTCCTCCGCTGCAACCCGTGGAGCCGGGGCGGCGTCGACTACGCACACGACCAGACGGTGTTCTCGTGATCGTCGCCGGGATTCTCACTCCCCTCGAGGACCTCCTCCGGCACGTCCTCAACGGGCTGCACTCGATCGGCCTGCCGTGGGCCTGGGCGATCGTCGCCCTGACGATCATCGTCCGCATGTTGCTCGTGCCTTTGACGGTGCGGCAGATCCATTCGATGCAAAACATGCAGGCCCACGCGCCGCGGATGAAGGAGATCCAGCGCAAGTACAAGGGCGACCGCCAGAAGCTCAACGAAGAGCTGATGAAGTTCTACAAGGAGAACAACATCAATCCGGCGTCGTCCTGTCTGCCGCTGCTGGCGCAGATCCCGATCTTCATCGGCCTCTTCTACACGCTGCGCAATTTCTCCAAGCATCCCCCGCCCGGTGATCTCTCCTGGCTGCATTTCGTGCCGAACATCGCGGACAAGGCGAGCGCACACTGGTCTGGCTGGATCCTGATCGTCATCTATGTCGCGAGCCAGCTCGCCTCGACGTACTTCATGTCCGGGACGATGCAGCAGTCGCAGCGCGTGCTGATGATGATCCTGCCGTTCGCGTTCATCCCGTTCATCATCCATTTCCCGACCGGCCTCGTCCTGTACTGGATGACGACGAACCTCTGGACGGTGGGGCAGGGGCTGATCACACGGCGGCTGATTCCCAAGGTCGCCGCGCCCTCGTTACCGACGAGACGGTCGTCGCGGACACCACCCAAGGAAGAGGCGCCGGCACCGGCAACTGCAGCCGCGGCGGCGCCCGCGGCGAATCCGACCAGCAGCCAGCCCCGCCGCGTCAAGCGGAAGAAGAAGAAGGCGCGCCGCTGATGGAAGTGCAGGTCGAGGCGAGCGGTGAGACCGTCGGGGAAGCGAAGTGGGCGGCCCTGCGCGAGCTCGAGAAGCGCCAGCCCGGCCTCGACAAGACGGCGGTTCGGTTCCAGGTCGTGACCGAGGGCGAGCGCGGCCTGCTCGGAGTCGGCTATGCCCCCGCCCGCGTGATTGCGACAGCCGAGGCGGACGCGCCGACGGCACGCCCCGAGCCCGACGAGGAAAGCGCCCTCGCGGCGGAAGCGAGAGACCTCGTGGCCCGGATCATGGATGGGATTGGAGTTCCCGGCCGTGTCGACGTCGAGGAGGACGACGAGACGATCACGCTCTCCTGCGTCGGCCCTGACCTCGGGATCTTCATCGGCCGGCACGGCCAGACGATCGATGCCGTGCAGTACCTCGCCAATGCCGTCATGTACCGGCACCACTCCGACGATCGGAAGGAGGTCGTCGTCGACGCGGCGGGATACCGCGCGCGCCGGCGCGCCTCTCTTGAGGCTCTGGCGGAGCGATCGGCGGAGCGCGCAGTCTCCGATGGGGAGCCCGTCGAGCTCGAGCCGATGACGGCGATCGAGCGCAAGGTCGTGCACGTGCGACTGAAGGAATTCGAGGGCGTGGAGACCTCGAGCGAGGGGACGGAGCCCAACCGGTTCGTCATCGTCCGACCTTCTTCGAGCCCTCCCTCGCTCGATTAGGGGCTTTCTCGACGAGTGGCTCGCGGCCTTGGTCGCGGCGCCCGGGCTGACGGCCATTCGCGACGTCGATGCGGCTCGGCGGGCGCTCGTAGAGGACTCGCTGCGGGCGGTCGGCGTCGTGCGAGGTTACGAGGGGTCGATCGTGGACGTCGGTTCGGGTGGCGGTGTTCCCGGGATCCCGTTGGCTGTTTCGCTGCCGACGCGCTCGGTGACGTTGCTCGAGTCGAACGAGCGCAAGTGCGAGTTCCTCGAGCGATGGGCGCCACGGAACGTGACGGTCGTCCGCGGCCGCGCCGAGGAGCACGAGACGGATGCGTACGGAGTTGCGGTTGCCAAGGCGCTCGCTCCGCCGCCTGTTGCGGCCGAGTGGTGTCTGCCGCTCGTGCGGCCCGGCGGAGCCGTCGTGCTGTGGGTCGGCCGAAGTGTCGACGTGGACCACGTCGAACGCGTCGCCGGCCGGCTCGGAGGAGAGTTGCTGAGCCTGGAGAAGGGGCTGCTCGTGCTGCACAAGCTCGCGCCGACTCCGCCCGGCTTTCCGCGACGCACCGGCGTGGCCCGGAAGCGTCCGTTGGGCTGAGTACGCTGGCCTCGTGGCGAAGGTCTACGCGCTCGCCAACCAGAAGGGCGGTGTCGGCAAGACGACCACGGCGATCAACGTGGCCGCCTGCCTGGCTGAGGCGGGCGAACAGGCGCTCGTGATCGACCTGGACCCGCAGGCAAATGCCACCTCGGGTCTCGGCGAGCACGCCAACGGCACCTCGACCTACGACCTGCTCGACGGCGTCCCTCTCCGGGAGCTCGCGAAGCCAACGAGGTTCCCGAATCTCCACCTCGTCCCTGCGAAACCCGAGCTCGCCGGAGCCGCGGTCGAGCTGACGAGGCACGACGACGGCGAGACATATCTCCGTCAAGCGCTCGCGGCAGGTGCAAGCTCGTACTCGTTCGTCTTTCTCGACTGCCCCCCGTCATTCGGCCCCCTCACGGTCAACGGGCTGGCTGCTGCCGACCGCGTGTTGATCCCGGTGCAGGCCGAGTACTACGCACTCGAGGGGCTGTCGCAGCTCGTACAGTCGATCAACCTCGTCAAGTCGCGCCTGAACCCGCGGCTCGCCGTCGGCGGCGTCCTCCTGACGATGGTGGACGGGAGGACGAGGCTCGCCGCAGACGTCGAGGCGGAAGTGCGGCGCCACTTCGGCGAGCTCGTCTTCAGGACGTCCGTTCCTCGGTCCGTGCGCCTCGCCGAGGCGCCGAGCCACGGCCTGCCCGCGATCGCCTACGACCGCCGCTCTGCCGGGACGGACGCATACTGGAAAGTGGCGATGGAGCTTGTCGAGCGCGCCTGAAAGGAGGGGTCTCGGGAGAGGCCTCGAGGTTCTGCTCGGCGGCGCCCCGGCGACCGAGCTGGCCGAGCTCCCGGTCGACGCGATCCACCCGAGCCCACGGCAACCGAGGAGGCGTTTCGACACCGAGGCCGGCGCCGGCCTCGCGGAGTCGGTCCGCTCGCAGGGTGTCGTCCAGCCGGTGCTCGTTCGCCCGCGGGCGGCCGGCGGCTACGAGCTCATCGCGGGCGAGCGCCGCTGGCGTGCCGCGCGCGAGGCGCAGCTCAGGACCGTTCCGGCCGTTGTTCGCGACGCCGACGACCGTGACACGCTGTTGCTGGGCCTTGTCGAGAACGTTGCGCGCGAGGATCTTTCTCCGGTCGAGGAGGCACGGGCTTACGCGGTCGTGCTGGACGAGTTCGGCCTCTCGCTCGGCGAGCTCGCCGAGCGGGTCGGGAAGTCGAAGCCGGCGATCTCCAATCGCGTGCGTCTGCTCGAGCTCCCCGAAGACGTTTTGAAGATGGTCGAGCGCGGCCAGTTGACCGAACGTCACGCGCGCGCGGTCCTGGCTGTTCCGGATCACGAGGGGCGGCGGGCGCTGGCGCGGAAGATCGTCCAGAAGGGAATGTCGGTGCGCGCAGCAGAGCGCGCGGCGCGGTGGGCCGGCGCGAAGAGAAAGCAGCGGCGGCAGGCGACGCAGCTCGACCCGGCGCTCGTTGCGCGAGCAAAGGCGGCGGCCGACCGGATCACCGGCTTCTCGAGCCGCATCGTCTCCAATCGGCTCGAGATCATGTTCGCCGACGAGACCGAGCTGGAAGAGCTCGTCGAAGCACTAGAGCGAGTCGACACGAAGCCCGAGCCGTAACCCGTTTCCGCGGCGAGGCGTTGAACGGGTGACATGCTCGGTCATTGGCTGGACGACATGGAATCCCTCGAGGCAATCTCGCAGGACGGCGAAGCGAAGCGGATCTTCCTCCGCATGGCCGCCATGTCACGCGAGGGTCATATGGGAGCGTTCCTCACAGAGCTGGCCAGAGACGAAGACCTGGACGAAGAAACCAAAGGCACCCTGCGCGAGGTAGCGGAAGACAACACGTTCCTCCTAACCCTGGAGGACTATGTCCACCGCACGAGAGTCCTCCACTAAGCACTACATCCCTAACCACTACATCCGCCGCCGACGGCGGCTTCGCCGGCGTCGGCCGCAAACGCTGTCCGGCAGAACCGATCCGACGAACATCATCATGGCCGCGAAGCGGCCGGATGTTCGTCGGGAGAGTGGGCGATCGTGGACTCGAACCACGGACCTCCGCCTTATCAGAGCGGCGCTCTAACCGACTGAGCTAATCGCCCGGGAGCGGCCGATTGTAGCGACCGTGGGCTTCACCTATGCTCCGCGCTTCGATGGCGACACTGGGCGAGATCATGACCAGGGACGTGCTCACCGTCGAGCCCTCCGACACGATCGGCGAGGCGGCCGAAAAGATGACGGGCCAGGGAGTCGGGGCGGTGATCGTCTCCGATTTCGGCCGGATGATCGGGATCTTCACCGAGCGCGATCTCATGCGCGCGGTCGCCGGCCGGGTTCACTCGAGCGAGGCGCGCGTCCGGGAGTGGATGACGCCGGACCCGATCACGATGACCGAGGACGCCTCTATCGAGGAGGCCGGCGAGACGATGGTCGAACGTGGCTTCCGGCACATCCCGGTCGTAGCCGACGAGCGGGCAATCGGCATCGTCAGCATCCGCGACGTCGCTGAGTGGCGCCTGAAGCACGCCTGACGGAGGCACCGAACCGAGGTTTCGGCGAGGTAGCCCTGAGCTACCATCAAAGGCGCCGATGCAGGAGATGCAGATCTACGGCGTGAGCTTCGATCTGGTCGGGAAACAGCCGATCGTTCTCCTCAAGACGGCGGACGGAAACAAGTTCCTGCCGATCTGGATCGGTCATCCCGAAGCCGCGGCGATCTTGATGAAGCTGCAGAGCGCGTCGACTCCTCGGCCGATGACACACGACCTCGTCACGGACATGCTCGATCAGCTCGGCGCGCAGGTCACGCGCATCACCGTGACGGAATTGCGCGAGAACACCTTCTACGCACAGATAACGGTGCAGCTCAACGGGTCGGAGATCGAAGTCGACTCGCGCCCGTCCGATGCGATCGCGCTCGCCATTCGCGCCGACGCGCCCATCTTCGCCGCGGACGACGTGATCGAGGAGTCCGCGATCGAGTTCGAGGGCGAAGAGGTCACCGAGGAGGAGATCGAGTCCAAGGTCTCCGAGTTCAAGCGGTTCCTTGACGAGGTCTCACCCGACGAGTTCGCCGTCGAGCCCGACGACGACTAACTAGCTCTCTTCTCCTCGCTGAACTTCGCGTTTGGTGAGGTCGAGAACCTCCTCGAACAGCTCCTGTAAGCCGTCTCTCGAGAGCGGGCCGCGGTTCGCCCGCTGGAGGTACTGCAACATCCACTCCTCTCGCTCCGGATCGAGGAAGCCGATGCCTCGGGACTCCTTGTATTGCTTCAGCCTCGCGACGAGTCGCAGGCGCGCGTTGATCGCGTCGACGATCGTTCGATCCGTGTCAGAGATCTGCTCGCGGAGCTGGCGGATCAGCGGGTCTTCAGTGCTCATGGGCGTCCTGGCCACTTCAGCTTGACGGGTTTGTCGAGTCGCGGCAGCACGATCAGGCGAAACGGATACGTCACGCGGGCCCGGACCGGTTCACCGAGCGACGGCGTGCGCTCGTGCACCACAACCAGAACGCGATCGCCCTCGTCCCGCACGCGGACGATGTTGAGCACGTAGCCGGTGCTCGAGCGTGGGCCCGCCGCGACGAGGTACGCCACGTGTTTCGCGAAGTCGATGTGTGGAACGCGGATCCGGCGGCCGGGATTGTTTCGTTCCAGGACCTCGATCAGCTTCGACCGGTCCCCGAAAGTCGCCACCGTGATATGCGTGAACTCGAGCGGGCCGACGCTGCGCGTGAGATCGACGTAGGCCACCGGTCGCGACGTGTCGCTGCAGCCGGCGAGCGCCAGGGCAGCGATGGCGCTAATACACGTAGACCGTCTGGCCGTAAGGCGTCGTCGCGTACAGGAACGGTGCGATCCACATCGGGACGCGGACGCAGCCGTGGCTCGCGGGATACGGCGGGACGGACGGATTGCCGTGAATGGCATAGCCACCGGTGAAGTACATCGGGTCGTACAGCGTTCCGAGCGGGCTAGGGTCGAAGCCGCCCACCTTGCGGTAGACGGCGAAGCGCCCGACGGGTGTGAACGTGCCGGGAAGCCCCGCGGTCGAGATCGGCACGACGAGCGCAACACGTCCTCCGCGCACGACGAGCAGAACCTGGCGGCTCTTGTCGATCTCGAGATGGTCGGCGGGCCCGGCGTAGCGAGGCCGCGGCGTTGTCGCAGCAGCGAGAGCACTCCAGAAACGGGCGTCCACGACTCCCGTCCGCGGCAAGCCGTGGACCTTCTGAAAGGCGTAGACCGCATCGAGCATCCGGCTGTCGAAGCTCACGCCAGCCGGCGCCGCGTAGTGCAGCGCTCGCAGTCGCCCGCCGAGGTCTGCGACCGCGATGCTTCGAAGGCCGTATGCGAGCCGGGGGAGTAGGACCCGCGCGCGGAGTGTTCGCGTGACGCGGCCGTAGCCCGTGGCGGGGACGGTCTCGACGCGAATGGTGTAGTTCGCGATGCGACGCGTGTCGAGCTTGATTCGAGCGCGGCTTGCAAACGTTCGGGCGAGGACCGCCCTGGCGCCGCGTTTGATCGTTACGGTCAGCCGGCCGGAGAAGGCCGGCACGACCCGCGCGACGAAGTAGTACGCACTTCCGCGCGCGGCGCTGCCGGCGAATCGTGTCGAGAGCTGCGGGACGACGCGAAGCGTGAGCGGGCTCGAGTCGCCGCGCACGCTTCGGGCGACATACGCGCCCGGACGCCTGACGCGTGCGCGCAGGACGTACGAGCCGTTCGCGCGCGTACGCGTTCGCGCCACGTTTCCCGTTGGCCCGACGAGGGCGACGCGCACGCCGCGCTCGCCCGGGATGACGGCGCCTCTGAACGTCGACGGTCGCGCGAATCTGACAGCGCGCTTCGCCGCCGCGAGAGTGAGCGTCGACGCCGTCACCACGAGCGACCGCGAGCTTGTCTCGCCGGTGCTCGACTGTCCAGTCAGAGTCGTCGTCCACCGGCCCGTCGCGAACGTGTGCGTGGCGGCCGGCCCGTCCGCAGCCGCGCCGTCACCGAAGTCCCAGTGGTAGGCGGCGGCGTCTCCGCCTGCCGTGAAAGTCACGGCGAGCGGCGCGGGGCCACGAACTGCCGTTGCCTTGATCGACACCACCGGCGCAGCCGCGGGCGCAGCGGGGACGAAGATCAGTACGGCGACAGCGCAGACCAGGCCACGACGCACAGGTGCAGGGTACTGCCGGCCTCGGACTTGCCCGCCACGGCAACGGTCAGTGCGAGCGCATTGAAGAGGCCGTGGACAATCATGCCGGGGTAGACACTGTCGACCCGGCTGCGCAGATAGGCGAGGCCGCCGCCGAACGCTGCAAGGAGCGGGAACGCGTTCACGAGCCCGTGTGCGAAGCCGAACGCGAGCCCGACGAGGACGATCGCAGTCCAGCGTCCGTAGCGGACGAGCAGCGAATAGCCGAGCCCGCGGAACGTCAGCTCCTCGACGATCGGCGCGACGATCACGATGACGAGCCCGTTCACGACGTACGCCGCGGCGTGATCCGGCTCCCAGCGATCAGGTGTGATGCCCTGCTCCTGCCCCGGATGGAGGACCGGATTGAGGGCGTAGGTGAGAATGAGCATCCCGATCCCGATCCCAACGCCGATCCCGGCAGCGAGCGCCCATGACGTCGGTCGTCGCAGGGCGAGGAGCCGACGCCGATTCCCGAGGCCCGCGATCGCGTACACGATCAGGCCGATGATCGCGAACTGGATCAGGTTCCCCGTGACCGTCGACCATTGGTAAAGAAGGTCCTTCGGCGGCTTCCCCTCCGCGAAGCGGGATGTGTAGCTCACCGCCCCGAAAGCGAGCACGAACGCCGTCCATGCGCTGAGGGCAGACCTCACGTCAGCGCCGCAATCGCAGTGGAGACGGGCGCGGGCAGAAAGCCGACGCCGGCGGCGCGCGCCGCCGCCTCGTCGACCTCGTCGTCGCCGATGTGCACGACTCGCGCGGGCTCGACACGAAGCTCCTCGAGCGCACGCATGAAGCCGTCAGGTGCCGGCTTCGCTGCGGCATGGACGATGACGCTGAAGTACTCGTGCAGGCCGACCTCGGCGAGCAGCTTCGTCAGGCTGAGGTCCCAGTTTGCGACGACTGCGAGGTCAAGGCCGAGGGCCTGGAGCCGTTCGAGCGAGGCCGGCACGCCGTCGAGAACCTCGAAGTGCATCGCGCCGGCGTAGACAGGGGCGAACTCCGCCGCGTCGAGGTCGGCGCCGACGGAGTCGAGGAAGACACGTGCGCAATCCTCCCGAAGGCGCGCGAGCCCCTGTTCGTCGTAGCCCTGGCTCGTATGCGCTCGGTAGTAGAGGACCTCCTCGCGGAACCCGGTGGCGACGACATCGCGCGATCGCGCTGCTCCGTGCTCGGCGAGAGCGTCCGACAATGCCGGAATGGGGTCGGCGAGCGCGACGAGGGTTCCGTACGCGTCGAGTGTGACGGCATCCAGCTCTGCGGCGTTCACGCGACCCACTGCCACAAAGCCCACTGCGCGACCGCAATGCCGAGAAAGATCGCGCTGCAGCCGACCACGGCCTCGTGCGCGCGTGGCCGGCCGGTCGTGAGCGCGGCGAGGGCGAGGAAGAACGGAAAGATCACGAGCCCGAACCGCGGCAGTGAGAGCAGCGGCCAGCGTGAACTTGGGTAGCTCAACGGAATCGCGAGGCTGAGGGCCGCGTAGAGGCCGTACGGCGCGCCGAACCGGCGCCAGACGACGACGGTCAACCAGAGGAAGACGATCAGGAAGACCGCGGCCTGGAGGTTTTCGGCCGCTGCGTGTCGCGCCGAGACGCCGGCGACGTGCGTTCCGTGCCCGACGACGAACTGCTCGAGCCCGCGCCACGCGGCGACGAGCCCGTCCCAGAGGCCGCCGAACGGGCCGGCCTCGGAGAAGTGACGGTGCCAGCGGTCCTGCGCGTCGGTGAAGGCAAACGGATCGTCGAGCTGCTGCCAGAGGACGAGTGGATAGATCGCCGCGACCGGGACGGCCAGCGCGAGCCCGCCGAGGGCGCGCAGGCGGTCGCGGTTCCGCCAGGCAAGGATCGCCAGCGCCGGAAGCAGCGCCAGCCCGGCCGCGCGCGTGAGGATCGCCAGCCCGGCGACGATCCCCGCGGCTGCGAACGCATTTCGTTCTGCGAGCACGAAGGCGGCGAGCACTAGGAAGAGGAAGAGCGACTCGCTGTAGACCGCCTGGAAGAAGAGCGCCATCGGAAACAACGCGAGGTACAGCACGCTGCGCCCTGCGCCGTCGGCGCCCAGCCGCTTCTCGGCGAGGTGGTACAGCAGCACGAACGACCCCGCGCCTGCGAGCAGCGAGACGACGAGGCCCGCCACGATGTAATGCCCTCCGAAGACGCGTCCGAGCCCTGCCAACGCGGCGGGGTAAAGGGGGTGGAACGCTGCGGAAGCGTCGTCGTACCCGTTCTGGGCGATGCGGATGAAGAAGTCGCTGTCCCAGCGCGCCCAGACATCCGTGGCGTAGCCGAGGTCGTGCAATCTCGGCGTGTCCCAGCGGTCGGCGTTGGGGTTGCGATTCGGCTCGAAGAAGAAGAAGGCGAAGATCGCCCCGACCCAGATGGCGAGCCGACTCCAGAGATAGATGTCGAGCGCGGGCGCCCAAGCATGCCTTTGACCCACGCGCACGGCGCCCTGATCATAGGCGGGTGGCTCGCACCTTCACCGTGGAGGAAGCGAATGCAGCTGTCGTCGAGCTGCGTCCGATCGTCGAGCAGATGGTGCGACACGGCCGCAAGCTCGCTGCCGCGCAGCGCCGCCAGACGGAGCTCGTGACGCGTATTGCCGGCAACGGCGGGGACATGGCTCCGAGCGACCTACGCGAAGCGGCGGCAACTATCGAGCAGGAAGCCGCTGCGATCGCGAAGTGCGCTGACCTGATCGACGAGGCGGGCGCCCAGATCAAGTCACTCGAGGAAGGGCTGCTCGACTTCCCGGCCATCCGTGGAGACGAGGTCGTGCTCCTGTGTTGGAAGCTCGGCGAGGACGAGATCGGCTACTGGCACGGCGCCGACGAGGGCTTCGCCGGACGGAAACCGCTCCCGCTTTGACCGACCGAAATCGGGCCCGCAAGAACGCGGGCGCGTTCGTCGAATAGAGACTCGTGCTCTTCTGGCACCGCTTCATCATCGTCGCTGTTGTCCTGATCGCGACCGTCGTTGCCGCGCGGCTGATCGACCGCCGTATTGCGAAGCGCGACCTGCCGCCGGAAGCGATGACGCGCTACCGGATTCTCCGACGCACCGTGACGACCGCGATCTTCTTCGTCGGCGTTCTATCGGCGCTGCTCGTGATCCCGCAGGTCCGCGCCGTCGCCGGCGGCCTGCTCGCGTCCTCGGCCGTCGTGGGGATCGTCGTCGGCTTCGCGGCGCAAAGCACACTCGGGAACTTCGTCGCCGGGATCCTGATCGCGTTTGCGCAGCCCGTCCGCCTCGGGGACGAGGTGACGATCGGGGAGACGGAAGGCGTGATCGAGGAGATCGGGCTGACCTATACGTTCGTACGAACGCGCGACGACGATCGACTGGTGATCCCGAATGAGCAGCTGGCCTCGGATACCATCCGCAACTCCACGATTCGCAGTCGAGAGAAAGTCGCCGAAATTTCTGTTCAGGTTCCGCTTGGTAAAGATCTCGGCGTGGTCGTGGACCGGCTGCGGAGGGTTGCGGACGACGCGGATGTCTTCGTCGCCGAGCTGAGCGACGCCGCCACCGTCGTGGTCCGCGTGCCCACGCATGACCAGCCCGCCGCCGACCGGCTCGAGCACGAGCTCCGGCTGCGCGCCTACGAGGCGCTCCGTGCGGAAGGCGTCTTCGCGTGAGCCCCACCCGCCGCGGCCCGCGGCTGGGTTCCCGTCGGGACGTCGACATCCCGCTTCCGAACGGGAGTCGCAGGCGCCGCCGCAAGCGCTTCAGTCGTCGTAAGCACGTCGGCCGCATCGTCTGGGCCGCACTCCTCATCCTGCTGCTCGCGCTCGTGATCTCCGGCTTCACGGGCGCCGCCGTCTGGATGTCGAGTTGCGACCTCAGCTCGCTGCGCCCGGTCAACGTCGGCGAGAACTCTTTCGTCTATGCCGCCGACGGCTCGCTCCTCGGCTCGATTCCCGCCGTCAAGAACAGGCAGCCCGTCACGCTGACCGAGATGAGCAGGTGGGTGCCGATGGCGACCGTGGCCATCGAGGATCGTCGGTTCTGGACGCACGGTGCGCTCGACTATCCGGGGATCGTGCGCGCACTCTTCGCGAACATCAGAGCCGGGGAGGTCGTGCAGGGCGGCTCGACGATTACCCAGCAGCTCGCCCGCAACCTTTACATCAAGCAGCCGTCACAGACGTTCGGCCGCAAGGCGACCGAGGCGTGCCTTGCGATCAAGCTTGCACGGGAGCGCTCGAAGCGGTGGATCCTGCAGGCATACGTGAACCAGGTCTTCTACGGGAACCGCGCCTACGGGATCGAGGCAGCGGCGCAGACCTACTTCTCGAAGCGCGCCGTCCATCTCACCCTTCCGCAGGCGGCCCTGCTTGCCGGGCTTCCGCAGGCTCCGTCGGTCTTCGACCCCTTCGAGCGGCCCAAGCAGGCGCTTGCAAGGCGCGACGAGGTCCTGCGCGCAATGCTCGCGAACGGCTACATCTCACGCAAGCGCTATCTCGCCGCGCGCGCAGACCGTGACCTCCACTTACGGCCCGGCAGGCTTTACAGCCGCATCCGCGAGCCGTACTTCTTCGACTACGTCCGCGACGAGCTGACGAAGAAGTACGGGCCGAACACCGTTGCTTCGGGCGGGCTCAGGGTCTACACGACGATCGACCCTCGCTTGCAGCGCTTCGCCCTCGACGCGATCAAGGAGGTATTGCCGTACTCGACCGACCCGGCCGCGGCGATCGTCTCGATCAACCCCGCAAACGGGGCGATCAGGGCAATGACCGAGGCGAGCCCGGGCAACCCGAAGAACCAGGTCAACTTCGCTTCTTCTGCGCGGTGCCAGCCGGGGTCGACCTTCAAGACGATCGTGCTGACCACGGCGATCTCGCAGGGGATCAGCCCCTCGACCACGTACCTC
>JBKPMS010000009.1:0-56066 GCA_046732275.1 Actinomycetota bacterium
CGGAACCCTGTCGACGTCTTCGTAGTTCAGCGTCTCCACGCCGAGCTGCTTGCGCGCGATCTCGAGGCGGTACTCGAACCGGTCGATGAGGATCACGCGCTCGGCGCCGAGCAGCTGCGCGCTGGCGGCGGCGAACTGGGCGACGGGCCCGGCGCCCCAGACGGCGATGACCTCGCCGCCGCTGATCTCGCAGAACTCGGCGCCCATGTAGCCCGTCGGGAGGATGTCCGAGAGGAAGAGCACGGATTCGTCGGGAATGCCGTTCTCGACCTTGATCGGGCCGACATCGGCGAACGGCACTCGCGCGTACTCGGCTTGCCCGCCGGCGAAGCCGCCCGTCAGGTGCGAGTAGCCGAAGATCCCCGCGGTTGGAAACCCGAACATCTTCTCGGCGAGCCGCGCGTTTGGATTGGAGTTCTCGCAGAGGGAGTAGAGCTGGTGCTCGCACGACCAGCAGTTCCCGCAGGCGATGGGAAACGGCACGACGACGCGGTCACCGACGTTCGGGTTCGTGACGGCCTTGCCGATCTCGACGACCTCGCCCATGAACTCGTGGCCCATGATGTCGCCGCGCTTCATCGTCGGGACGTAGCCGTCGACGAGGTGTAGGTCCGAGCCGCAGATCGCGGTGGACGTAATCCGAACGATCGCGTCGCGGTCGTTCATGATTTTCGGGTCGGGGACGTCCTCGACCTCGACGTTGTTGCGTCCCATCCAGCAGGTCGCCTTCATCGGACTGCCTCCTCGAGCGGTTGGGCGGCCCGCTGCCGCAGGTGGTCGGCGAGCAGGTGGCCGCCGGGCGTGCCCTCGGAGCGCACGATCTCGTTCGTCTCCACCTGCTGCTTGAAGCGGCGCAGGTCGTCCGACAACTGTGTCGCGAGGTCGCTTCCTCTCAGCTTCTCGACCGCCGCCCCGAGATCACCTGCCTGTGGCTTGTGCTCGAACTCGATGATCACTTCGGTCCCGCGGTCTCCCTGCGCCTCGGCGAACACGACGCTCGCACCCTTGTCCTGGACCTTGCGGCCAAGCTCGAGAGCGGCGTTCCACGCCTGCTCCACTTCCTGCCGCGGCCTGTTGATCGTCACTGCCTTGCGGATCAACATCCCGGAGCGGACCTCTCCCTTCTTCCGGCTCACGAAGAGGCTCTCGTACACATCGGGAACCATCACCGCGACGACGTTCGCGATCGCAATCGCCGTTCGGACGCGGCGATTCTTCACCGCGACGAGCATGAGGAGCGAGAAATCGAGCGCGTCACCCGCAACCCGTGACCAGAGCCACAACGTCGGGCGCGGACGGACGAGGATTCCGGTCCCTTGCGCTAGCTCCCGCGCCCCAGTCAGACGCATCACTCGTGGCGCGAGCCCTCCGACGTTCGCGCCGACGACCCTGCACATTATTCGCGGCGCGCCGAGCTGTGCGCTGCCGAGGCCGATGCTGAACCAGCCGAGGAACTGCACCAACGGGTCCTTGTCGCGCACCCGCACGTCGATTGCCATCTGCGACCCCTTTCGCTCGGGAATTGTCTCTTCCCCGAAGTCGTGCCAAGCGGGCCGCTCGCTAAACCGCGTCGGTGGCGCCGGAGCTCCGTGACCGTCTCCGCTTACGATCCCGGCGTGGCTGCGGTGCCCACCCGGCAAGAGCTCGAGGCAGCGCACTGCTGGGAAGCCGACGACCGGGTGCCTCGGCGGCCGGAGATGACGGAGCTCCGTCAGCGACTCCGATACCACCAGGCACGGTGGCGGGAGGCGAACGGGCATCCCATCGGTTCGCAGCCGATCGTCCCTCGCAAGGGCAAGGCCTCGCGTCCTGTCGGCAGCCGCCTCCCACTCGACTACGCCGTCGAGAGCGGCGCGAACTTCCTCAGCGCGGCTGCGCTCGATGCGGCGAGGGCACGCACGTCCGTCGTCGAGCCGCACCAGAGCTTCGACCGACAGCGGTTGTGGGCGGAGCTCTTGTGGTCGCCGACGATGGCCTTCAACCTGTTCGGCGACCTCGCCGCCGACATCGGGCGGGCTGACGCCGCAGTCCACGCCTTGTGGCCGGACGCTCCCGGCACCGTCCGCGAGATCCGCTTTGCGCATTCGCCCGGCCGCCTCGATCCCGCTTATCTCAACAGCCTGCGGGCGTTCGACGTCGCGTTCGTCCTCGAGCTCGACGACGGGACGACCGGGATCATCGGCGTCGACACGAAGTACCACGAGTGGCTCAAGCCCGAGATCCCCAAGCCGAGCAATCTCTCGCGGTATCTCGAAGTCGCCGAGAGGTCGGCCGCCTTCCAGCCGGGTGCGACCGACGTGGTCAAAGGGAGATCAGGCTACGCGGTGATGTGGCTCGAGCACCTTCTGTTGCTGTCGATGCTGCAGCACGAAGGAGGCACGTGGAGCTGGGGCCGCTACGTCGTGATCCATCCAGCCGGCAACACGGATTTCGCCACCGCGTGTGACGGGTACCGAGACCTCCTCGTGGATCAGTCGACGTTCTCGTCGCTGACCCTCGAGGAGCTTCTCGCCGAGGACGCCCTCGCAGCGCAGACGATCACGGCGCTGCGCGACCGGTACCTGCCCGGCTAGGACCTAGCTGTACGCCTTGACGTGCAGCCCCTCGGCTGCCTATATTAGGCAGCCAGATGGCTGCATATCCGGAGATGGACGAGGTGTTCAAGGCGCTGGCAGACCCGAGCCGCCGCCGCTTGCTCGACAGCCTGAACGCCCGCAACGGGCAGACACTGCGCGAGCTGTGCTCGGGCTTGCACATGGCGCGTCAGTCGGTCAGCAAGCACCTCGCCATCCTCGAAGCGGCCAACCTCGTCACCACCGTCCGCCGCGGCCGAGAGAAGCTCCACTACCTCAACGCCGCGCCCATCAACGAGATCGGCGAGCGCTGGATCACGAATTACGAGCAGGGCCGCGTGGATGCGCTCGCCGACCTCAAGAGAGCACTAGAGGAGGACAGCACCGTGGAAAACCCCACATTCGTCTACACGACCTACATCCGAACGACGCCCGAGCGGCTCTGGCAGGCCTTGACCGATCCGGCCTTCACCAAGCGCTACTGGGGCGCGACGTTCCAGTCGGACTGGAACCAAGGCTCCGAGGTGAGCTGGGACCTGTTCGGCGTCACGATCGCCGATCCGGCGCAGGTCATACTCGAATCCGACCCATACCGGCGGCTCTCCTACAGCTGGCACACGTTCACGCCCGAGCTGGCCCGCGCTCTCGACGTGACCGACGAGGCGCGGGACCGGATCGCCGCCGAGCCGCGCTCAAAGGTGACGTTCGACATCGAGGCCCGAGGCGACGTGGTGAAGCTGACGGTCGTCCACGACGGTTTCGAGCCCGGCAGCCTCATGGTGGCGATGGTCAGCCAGGGCTGGCCGCCGATCCTTGCCAACCTCAAGACGCTGCTCGAGACCGGCGACACCCTGCCCGACCTCTCGGAGCCGCCGCCGACCGTTCGTCTCGGGCTGACGGCGCAGCAACCGGAGTGACCCTGAGAAAGGAGAGCAGAACAATGACCGAACACACGACAGGAACACGAGAAGATTGGCTCGCAGCGCGCCTCGAGCTGCTCGACGCGGAGAAGGAGCTGACTCGGCGGAGTGACGAGCTGGCGCGGCAGCGCCGGCAGCTTCCCTGGGTGCGGGTCGAGAAGGAGTATCGCTTCGAGACAGACGAAGGCAGCGCTTCTCTGGCGGATCTGTTCAGAGGGCGTTCGCAGCTCCTGATCTACCACTTCATGTTCGGGCCGGAGTACACGGCGGGTTGCCCGGCCTGCTCCGCGATCGCGGACGGCTTCAACGGGTCCGTCGTCCATCTCGAGAACCACGACGTCGAGATGATGGCCGTGTCGCTGGCGCCGATCGACAAGATCCAGGCGTACAAGCGCCGGATGGGCTGGACCTTCCCCTGGGCCTCCTCGTCGGACGGCGAGTTCAACTCCGACTTCAACGCCTCGTACACCGAGGAACAGCTGCGCGGCGGAGGGGCCGAGTACAACTACCGTCCGCGGGACTTGACGGGGGTGTTGGAAGCCGGTGGCGACAGCCCGGTCGCCGCGGTCGCAGCCATGACCGGAACCGACCCGGCGACGTACCTGCGACAAGCGCCGGGGATGAGCGCCTTCGCCCTCGAAGACGGTCTCGTCTACCACACCTACTCCGCCTACGCGCGCGGTATCGATGCTCTCTGGAGCATGTACCAGTGGCTCGATCGAGCCCCGAAGGGCCGTAACGAGGCCGGGGTCTGGTTCCGCCGGCACGACGAATACGACGGCTTGGGTCAGGCTACGGCCGTGTGAGGAAGAGCCGTTTCTCCTTGCCGAGGGGCTGCGCCCATTCGAGGCGCTGCGCCTCGGCAAAGGCGAGGTAATCGCGGAGCGCGATGCGCATCGCATCGACGAAGCCGTCGGCCCGGCGGGGAGCGAAGCCGTCCTCCCACCAGAGGCCTTCTACGCGCACCACCCCGGAGTCACGGTCGATCCGCGGCTCGATGCGGCCGACGAAGCGGTCGCGGTAGAGGATCGCCAGCACGTACCAGCCCCACCGCCGCTTCGCGGGCGGATGGAAGAGCTCCAGCGCATAGTCGAAGTCGAACAGGGACTGGAGCAGAGACCGGTCCCAGACGAACGAATCGAACGGTGGGAGAAACGCGACCGCCGGCGGTGGCTCCGGCGGCGCTGCGAGCAGGTCGACCTCCTCCGCGAGGACGAAACGGTTGCTGCGCATGCCGTCGATCTCGACCGGCACGAGCGCCCCGTCCTCGACGAGCTCGTCGTGCAGCTCGTATCTGCCCGGGACCTCCGGCCGCTCCGGATTCCCCCTCGCGTGGCCGAGGCCGCCCCAGACATCTCCGCCGCCGCCGCGGCCCAGGAGACCGTTTGCGCGATGCCGCGACAGGAGCTTGTACCGGAGCTGGTCGCGCAACTCAACGTCGCGCGCGAGCACTTTGCGAGGGAGCAGCCGTTCCAGGAGGTCGTAGTAACGTCGGTTGCCGTCGCGTCTCGCAAGGCCGAGGACGCCGGTGCGCGTGTACGCCTCGAGCACTGCCCGCACGTCGCTCGACGTTCCCCATTGCCAGCCCCATGGATCACGTGCCGCGGCGCGCTCGAAGTCGAGCGCCGAGAGAGGGCCATCGGCGCGTATTCGTTCGAGCACGTGCTCGGCTACCTCGGCGTGCTCGGCGAGGATTTCCGGCGCTTTCCGCCCTAACGAACCGCGAACCCACGGGAACTCGCTCGTTGGAATCAGGGAGAGCCCTTTGTTGTACGCCTCGAACACCTCGCGCCGTTCGTACAGGAGCTCGCACCACGCGGGCTTGTACCCGGCGACCCGGGCATGGAGGACGAGATCGTGGTTACGGCCCGCGACGGACAGGGGGTCGAACTGGATCGCGCCGAACCGGCGGAAGACCTCGAGCACCGCCTCGTCTCCTGCGTCGAGCGAGCGCGGGGGCGCGAGGAAGTGCCGTGAGACGAGAAAGCGCCGGGCGGCCTCGTTGGAGACTCGCACCGGCGGAACGCTAACGTGCGTTGCGGCGTTTCGATGCGTTCAACAGAATCGGGACGCGTAAGTGAGCGCCGAGCGGAAGACGGCGGGAAAGGTTGGCTCGGCGATCAGCGGCGCCGGGCGGGCGGGCGTGCGCGCGCTCACCAACAAGCTCGGGGGTGCCGAACGGACGCGTGTGATCGTCCTGCTTGCGTCGGTGCTCGCTCTGAGCAGCGCCGACGCTGCGACGGTCGGCGCCGCCGCGAGGCCGCTTCGAGACGCGCTCGGGATCAACAACACGGACATCGGTCTGCTCGTCACCGTGACGTCCCTCGTCGCGGCGGTCGCGAGCCTTCCGTTCGGCGTCCTCGCGGACCGCGTCCGCCGGACGTGGACGCTCGGCGCGGTGATCGTGCTGTGGGGCGCCGCGATGATCTGGAGCGCCACTGTCTCGACCTTCGATCAGCTCCTGTTGACGCGCGTGCTGCTCGGAGGCGTGACGGCAGCGGCCGGGCCGCTCGTTGCTTCTCTCGTCGGCGACTACTTCGCAGCGGCCGAGCGCGGTCGCATCTACGGCTACATCCTCGCGGGCGAGCTGGCCGGCGCGGGCATCGGCTTCGCCGTCACGGGGGATATCGCGGCGCTCTCGTGGCGTGCGGCTTTCGTGGTCCTGGCGCTGCCGGCGTTCATCCTGGCCTGGCTGGTCTTCCACCTTCCCGAGCCGGTTCGCGGCGCGCGCCGGCCGCTTGTCGCTCCCGGCGCGGAGCCTCCGAGCGTCGCGGCGAGCGGCGACGGCCACCACGAGACCGACGCGCAGCGGCTCGCACGCGAGCGCGGCGTCGAGCCCGACCCGGAGCTCGTGCACATCAATCCGCGCCGAATGAGCCTGTTCGCCGCGACGCGCTACGTGCTCCGCATCAGGACGAACATCCTCCTGGTGCTCTCGAGTGCGGCCGGCTACTTCTTCCTCGCCGGCGTGCAGACCTTCGGTGTCGAGTTCGTCACACACCAGTACGGGATCGATCAGGCTCTCGGCACGCTGGTTCTGCTCGTCGTCGGCGCCGGTGGAGTCGTGGGGGTGATCGCCGGCGGCTGGCTCGGCGACCTGCTGCTGCGCCGTGGCGTCTTCACAGGCCGGATCCTCGTCAGCGCGGTGGCGGCGGCGATCGCCGTCGTGTTGTTCGTCCCGGCGATCTTCACGCGGCACGCGACGTCCGCACTCCCGTACATCACGTTTGCCGCTCTGGCCCTCTCTGCGCAGAACCCGCCGCTCGACGCAGCACGGCTCGACATCATGGTGCCGCTGCTCTGGGGACGCGCGGAGGGCGTCCGGACGTTTCTTCGGACGATGGCGCAGGCTGTTGCACCCGTGACGTTCGGCGGCATTTCGGACTACGTCTTCGGAGGCGGACGCTCGGGCCTGCAGTGGACGTTCGCGCTGATGCTCCTCCCGCTCGCAGGGAGCGCCTACTTCCTCTTCAGGGCTCTTCGCACGTATCCCCGCGACGTTGCAACCGCTGCCGCTGCAGCCGGAGAGCCCGCGTCGAGTGGCGCCGTGCCTGTCGACGAAACATGAACAAAACGTCGCATCTCTCCGACGCATTCGTCCAGCGGTTCACGCACGGCCACGAGCGGCACGGGCAGCGCTGGCATCTCCATCTCCCGCGCGAGGGCGAGGCGGCGGCGCAGGTGCGACCGCTGCTCGTCCTGTTGGGCCTGCCGACGTTCGGGCTGGCTCTCGCGATCTCGGTCGTGACGACCTATGGGCCGGTGATTCTCATCCGCCTCGTCCACTCGCCGACCGCCGTCGGCGCGCTGATCGGTGTCGAGGGGGCGTTTGCGCTCGCCGTGCCGCTCGCCGCGGGCGCAATCTCCGACCGCCTGCCGCCCTCACCGCTCGGCCGCCGGATGCCCTTTGTCCTCCTCGGCACGCCGCTCGCGGTCGCGGGGGTGGCACTGCTCCCGTTCAGCCCGTCTGTCGTGCTCGCCGGCGCCGCGGTGCTCGCGTTCTTCGTCGGTTACTACGTCTACTACCCGCCGTACCGTGCGCTCTACGCCGACCTCCTGCCGCGCAGGCTGTACGCCCGGGCGCAGGCGGGACAGGCAATCGCTCGCGGCGGCGGCCTCGGCGTCGCCTTGCTGATCGGGGGACTTCTGCTCGGACTGTGGCAGCCGCTTCCGTTTCTCATCGCGGCGGTCGCCCTCGTCGCTGCGACGGCGGCACTCCTCCCTGTGTTTCGTCTGCAAAGCCGCTGTCACAACTCGACGCTTCCCTACGAGCCCGCTCCGCTCAGGGCGATCTTGCTACGGAATCCGAACCTCCGCCTTTTTTCGGTCGTCAACGCGCTCTGGGAGTTCAGCTTCGCCGGGCTCAAGAGCTTCATCGTTCTCTACATCGTCCGCGGCCTCGGGCGCTCGCCCGCGGTCGCCTCCGCAGTGATCGCCGTCGTCGCCGTCGCGTACATGGCGGGCGCGCCGCTCGCCGGCTGGCTCGCCGAGCGGTATGGCCTTCTCCGCGTCCTGCGGATCACGAGCCTGATCTACGGCGCAGGCCTCGTGATCGGCGCGGTGCCGGACACGCTTCCGCCGTTGCTCATCGGCCTTCCTTTCGTCGCACTGGCCGGTGCGATCGTGCTGACGCTGCCGCAGGCGCTGGCGTTCACTCTCGCACCTGTCGGGAGCGAGGGAGTCGCCGCCGGCCTCCAGGACTTCTCCCGCGGCGTCGGTGTCGTGCTCGGCCCGATCGTCGTCGGGGCGGTGGTCGGCGCCTCGAAGCCGTTGTTCGAGTCGACGAACGGGTACGCCGGCATGTGGCTCGTCATCGGCGTGCCGGTGCTGCTCGCGGCGATCCTTCTGAGCCAGCTGGAAGCGGGGCGCCCGCTACGCCTTCGACCGCGCAGCCGCGCTCAGGCGATCACGGGGCCGGATCGCGCGGAGCCTTGAGCTCGTCGAGCTCGTCGTCGGCTGCCGCGGAGGCTTCGGAGCCGGCGAAGGAACCGAGGCGGCCTCGCTGGGTCTCGCGGTCTTCGCGTTCTGTCAGGCCGTATTCCTCGCGTTCCGCGGCCTCGTCTTCCCCTTCGTCGGAAGAGAAGATCCTCCGAAGCCAGTCTCCGACACCCATACGGGCATCTTATGGAAGGAACGACTCAACCAGTACGAGGCGTGGGCAGACTAGGGGCAGGTCAAACTGACGCCGTTGGCGAAGGTGGCAGAGAACAAATCGCCGTGCTCATTTGGCGACTTGAATCCGTGCGCGCGGAACAGATACGTGCCGCTCGAGAGGAGCGAGCCGCAAGCCAGCAATGCGTGTCCCGAAACTGCGCCGACTTCCACGACGGGAAAGGCCAAAGGATCTCTGTCCCAGGTCGAGCCGCCGTCCGACGAGAACTCTACGTAGGCGCTCCTCATCCCGCGCAACCAGACGATTTGCAGGTTGAGCACACAACCGGGGTAGAGATGAAACACACCGGATACCGCCGCGACCGGTTGGCCGTTGCAGAACGCCGACTGGCCAGCCACGGGGATCTCACGTGTGGCCGCTGTGGCTGAGGTAGCAAGAACAAGGCCCGCAACGACGACAAGAGCCGCCAACGCGAGCGCCGAGCGGTTGAGCAGAAGGTGCCGCATGGCCTTCCTCCAATCCCCCCGTCGTTACCGCGAAGTGGGCCGAATGATCGTACCGTCTGGCAACTCTGATGGTTGAAGCAGGCTCAGGCGATCGAGCTGGCGCACCAGACGAACCGGGGCGCCGCCAGAACGCACGTGTCTCGGGGACAGTCCCTCGGACGTGTCTCGGGGACTGTCCCTCGGACGTGTCTGGTCTTGGAGCGCCACGGGCGCGGACGCGGTTGCCGGGGCCGACATAGCAGGCATGATCCCCGGCGTGGACGTCTACCTCGCAATCGCCAGCAAGCGCGACCAGCGCGACTACGCCGACAGGCCGATCCCCGATGACGTCGTCCGGCGCGTCCTCGACGCCGGCAGGCTGTCCGGCAGCTCGAAGAACTCGCAGCGCTGGGAGTTCGTCGTCGTCGAGACGGCGCAGGAGGAACTCGCCGAGACGGTGTGGGAACCCCGGAACATCCTCGGCGCGAAGCTGGTGGTCGCCATCTGCGGCGGCGTGCAGGACAGAGACGTCGGCCGCTGCGCGCAGAACATGATGCTGTGCGCGTGGGGAGCGGGCGTGACGTCGTGCCCGAACGGCATCCGCGATCCGGAGGCCGCTGCGAGGATCTGCGGCGCCGAGGTGAAGTTCGTTCTGACGTTCGGGTACCCCGCGCGGCCGCGCAACCCGGAGTCGCGGACCGCCGAGGAGTGGTCGGCCCGCGTGAACCGCAAGCCGCTCGACGAGCTCGTGCGGCGCTTGTAGCGCGAAGCGCTACAGCTGCTGACGGACGCTCGGGTCGCGGGGCGGCGGGCGGCCTAGGCCCTGTCTTCCCCCTCGTACTCGCGGAGGAAGCCTTCGAACAAACGCCGATGGCCCTCCTCGTCGCGGAGGATGTCGATCACCATGTCCTGGGTGACCCAGTCGACGCCGTCGGTCGCCTCGATGATCCGGTTGTAGTGATCGATTCCGCCGGTTTCGGCGGCGATCACTCCTTTGATCACGTGGACGATGTCGGTCTGCTGCTCCGCCGGCTGAAGCTCGCGCTGAGAGGCTGAGAACTCGAGCGATCCCGGTACGACTCCGTAAAGCTCCTTGATGCGCTGTGCGAATCGCTGCGCGTGCCCGAGCTCGTCCTGGATGTCCTCGCTGAGCGCCTCGACGATCTCCTGGGCGCGGACCCCGTCCGGGTTTACGGAGCACGCGATGTAGTTCATGACGGACTCGATCTCCATCCAGTAGGCCTCTGTCAGGAGCCCGACGATCTCCTCACGCTTCTGCCGCTGGTCGTCGGCGAGGATCCCGCGTGTCGAAGCTGACGTTGTTGTGCTCATGGCTCTCTCCTTCCTGGTCGTCTTCTTGCGAGTTCCCCGGGGTTCGACGCATCGAACCACGGCGCTGTTCGACGCCCTCGATGGTCGACTTGCCGGCGTCGACGTGCATCGATATATTGATCGGCGTCGATGCGAGAAACTCGTGCGTCTCTCGAGCTGATCGACTGTTGCCGGCCGCTTGGCGCTCTGACGCTGTCCGATGAGGAGGCGGGGGCAACTGCCGCGTTGTTTCGGCTGCTCGCGGATCCGGCCCGGGTGAAGATCGTGAATCTCCTTGCCACGACCGCAGAGGCGGTCTGCGCTTGTGAGTTCGAGCCGGCGCTGCGGCTTTCGCAGCCGACCGTTAGCCACCATTTGAAGAAGCTGACCGACGCGGGATTGCTCGACCGTGAGCAGCGCGGCAAGTGGGCGTACTTCTCGCTGAACCCGGAGGCGAGCTCACGGCTCGAGCGCCTCGTCCGAATGACGGAGGTCGTCTGATGACCAGCGATACCGCTGAGACGCGTCGCGAGCAGGTACGTCAGCGCTATGCCGAAGCCGCGCGAACTGCCGGAGCGGGAAGCGCACGTGGTTGTGGGACCGGCTCGTGCTGCGACGACGAGCATGCCGATGATTTCGGTGCAGGGCTGTATAACGCCGAGCAGCGCGGCGAGCTGCCGGATGCGGCAGTGCTTGTGTCGCTCGGGTGCGGCAACCCGACGATGGTCGCCGAGTTGCGTGAGGGTGAGACCGTGCTCGATCTCGGTTCGGGCGGCGGCATCGACGTGATTCTGTCGGCGAAGCGCGTCGGCCCCGCGGGTGTTGTCTACGGGCTCGACATGACCGAGGAAATGCTTGCGCTCGCGCGGAAGAACGCGGCCGACGCGGACGTCTCGAACGTCCATTTTCTCAAGGGAGTCATCGAGCAGGTGCCACTGCCGGCGGAAACCGTCGATGTCGTGATCTCGAACTGCGTGATCAACCTCGCGGTCGACAAGACCGCGGTGTTGAGTGAGATCGCGCGTGTCTTGAAGCCGGGCGGAAGGGTCGGCGTCACCGACGTCGTCGCCGAGGATCACCTCACGGCCGACGAGCGCGCCGAGCGCGGGAGCTACGTTGGCTGCATCGGCGGCGCACTCTCGCGGTCCGAGTACCTTGCCGGCCTCGAGGCGGCCGGGTTCGACGATGTGTCGGTCGAGTTCACGCACGAGGTTGCAGACGGCATGCACGGTGCGATCGTGAAGGCCGTCAAGAGCCGAGCACCTGGTGTGAAGGGGTTGCCGCTTGTCCAGCCTGCCCAGCAAGCCGGCTGCTGTTGACCCCACCTGAGTGAGCAAGGTCCTCTTCGTCTGCGTCGGCAATCAAGGCCGTTCGGTGATGGCAGAGCGATTGTTCCGCCAAGCGGCGCCCGCCCGCCACGAGGCGCGGTCGGTCGGCTCCAACCCGGGCATGGCCGTCCATCCGCAGGTGCTGAAGGCACTCGCAGAGATCGCCCTCGATGCGAGCGATCACGTTCCGCGCAAGCTCGACGACGACGCTGTCGAATGGGCCGATGTCGTCGTTGCGACCTGTGACGGCGCTTGCCCGGTGATCCCCGGCAAGCACTACGTCAGCTGGCACCTGCCGGACCCGAAAGACGAACCGGTCGAGCGAGTCCGCGAGATCCGCGACGAGATCGGCCGACTCGTCGGCACGCTGATCGGGCAGCTCGACCAGCCAACTGTCGCCGGCTAGCCGACGGTGGGGCTCGAGACCGCCCGCGCGCGCCACTGACTCTGAGCGGCATGATGTTCAGCTTCACGCTCGTTCCGGCGACGAACCCCAACCGTTCTCATGGCACAGCAATACGTCGTTCCCAACTGGTTCACGCGCAACGTTTTCAACCGACTCGTGGCCGGGCTCACACGCCTGGGCGTCAGCGTCTGGGGCTCGCGCGTCCTCGAGGTCCGCGGTAGGAAGAGCGGGGAGCCGCGACGCACGCCCGTGAACCTGCTCTCGCTCGACGGGACGACGTACCTCGTCGCTCCGCGCGGGCAGACGCAATGGGTTCGGAACCTGCGCGTTGCCGGGGAGGGACACCTCCTGCTCGGGCGGAATCGTGAACCGTTCATTGCGTCGGAGATCCTGGACGCCGACAAGGAACCGATCCTTCGCGCGTATCTGAAGCGCTGGAAGTGGGAGGTCGGCCAGTTCTTCGAGGGCGTCGTCGCCGATGCGCCGACCGAGGACATCCGGCGGATCGCCCCGAACCACCCTGTTTTCCGGATCGAGCCGCCTACGCACACCAGGTAAGAAACGGCGCCTCCGAGACACAAACGCTGTGCGTGGACACAGACAACGGAGGTGACGTTTGATGGGCACGATCGAAGCGGAGGCGACCCCGGCTGACGGGGTCCGCGGCGCCGCGTACCAGGCGTTCTGGCTGTTGCGGATCGGTTTCACCGTCGCGCCGATCCTGTTCGGGATCGACAAGTTCTTCAACTGGACGGTGCACTGGCCCGACTACTTGGCCGGATGGATCAACAACATCATGCCCGGCAGCGCCCAGGACTTCATGTACTTCGTGGGCGTCGTCGAGATCGCCGCGGGGCTGATCGTCGCCGTGGCGCCGATGATCGGCGCGCCGCTCGTGGCGGCGTGGCTCGCTGGGATCATCATCAACCTGCTGACGAACAATCCGCCCGAGTACTACGACATCGCCCTGCGTGACTTCGGGCTGATGCTCGGCGCGCTGACGTTGACGCGGCTCGCGTGGGCCTTCGCTCGAGACGCGCGGCCCGTCGGTGAGCGGACGCCGACACGGCTACTCCGGTTGCATCGAGCTACGTGACCCGAGCCGGCGATCGGGCCGTCCCTCGCGGCGGCCCGATCTGCCTCAGCTCGGGGGCCAGGCGCCGAGAGGCGTGCCGATCTCCCACTCGTGGCCGAGCGGGTCGACGATCCGCCCGAGCCGCCACCCGTGCTCGTCCTTCACGGCCGACAACTTCGTTCCGCCGGCGGCGACGGCGCCCCGGACGACGCCGTCCGGATCTTCGGCCACGAGAAGCGTTCGGCCGGTGGCACCGCCGACGGCCAGCGGGCTGAGCCGCCTCATCGCTGCCGAGGTACCGGCGACCCAGAAGGCCGCGTCGCCGACGCCGAGTTGGGCGACGATGTCGTCTCCCTCGCCGACGATGTGAAGGACGGTTGCGCCAAATGCGGCTTCGTAGTAAGCGACCGCGTCACTCGGCCTGTCGACCCACAGCTCCGGCTGAATACTCGTCATCCGCTTCCTTTCGCTGCCCGTGGCTCTTAGGGTAGGTGCGTGACGGAGCGCGTCCTCACGCTGCGCGAATTGAATCGCGCGACGCTCGCGCGCCAGCTGTTGCTCGAGCGCAAGCGGCTCTCGCCGACGGCAGTCATCGAGCGACTGGTCGGGATGCAGGCGCAGTCGCCCCCTGCGCCGTACATCGGCATCTGGACGCGCACGACGAGCTTTCGCCGTGAGGCGCTCGAGCGCGAGCTCACGCGCGGCAACGTCGTGCGGGTGACGGGGATCCGGCAGACGCTGCACCTGATGACGCCGCGCGACTACGGCCTCCTCTGCGCCGCGCGGAGCGAGACGAACGTCCCGGAGCAGTCGTCGCTCGCGATGCGCCTGGCACCGGACGTGCGTGCGCTCAGCGCGGCCGGCCCGGTGACGACGGCGGAGGCGTACGAGTATCTCCGGCGCGAGCACGGCCTCACCGGTGTTAACGCGCGCCGGGCCTGGGGTGCCGCACGCGTGCGCGCCCACCTCGTGCACCATCACGAGACGGCTCTGTGGCAGCCGCTCGCCGACGGCCGATTCGTCGCGATCGAAGCACCGGAAGAGCACGATCCCACCGAGGCCCGCGCCGAAGTGCTGCGTCGCTATCTATCAGCCTTCGGGCCTGCAACGCGCAAGGACGTCGTCGCCTGGAGCAGGATGCACGTCCCGGAGATCGGGCGTGCCCTCGACCGGCTAGAGCCGCTTCGCAGGTTCCGCGACGAACAGGGCCGCGAGCTCCTGGACGCGCCGCGTGCGCCGCTGCCAGACCCGGAAATCCCAGCCCCGGTTCGTTTCCTGCCGAAGTGGGACAACGTCCTGCTCGCGTGGGCCGATCGCAAGCGCGTGTTGCCGGAGGAGTACCGAAAGACGGTCATCCGCGTGAACGGCGACGTCGCGCAGACGTTTCTCGTCGACGGGTTCGTCGCCGGGACGTGGCGCGTCGAAGACCAGCGGGTCGTGACCGAGCCGTTCGCGAAGCTGCCGCGGTCGGCGCATCGTGAGGTCGAGGAGGAGGCGCGTCGTCTCGAGGCTTTCCTCGCGGATGCTTCGGCGGGGACCGAACGGTCGGCGATCTAAGCTCGAGGCATGAGCGGTCCCGACGTGGCTGCGGTTGCCGGACTCTTCGCAGATCCATCGCGCGCTGCGATGGTGGAGCTGCTGCTCGACGGCTGTGACCACACGGTGCGTAGCCTTGCGCGCACTGCGGGTGTCGCCGCCTCCACGGCGACCGGGCATGTAGGCCGGCTCGAGGCGGGTGGAGTCGTGGTCTCGCGGCGCGACGGACGCGAGCGGCTGGTTCGGCTCGCAGGCCCCGAAGCCGCCGTTGCGTATGAAGCCCTCGCAGAGCTGTCTCGCGAAAGGCCGGTCGACGGCCTGCGTGGTTGGACGAGGCGCGAGGAGCTACGCGCCGCACGGACGTGCTACGACCACCTCGCCGGGAAGCTCGGCGTCGCGATCGCCGACGCCGCCCTCGCAGCCGGCGCAGTCGGATCGGACTTCTCGCTCGGCTCTTGCCCCGCATCGTGGTTCAACGATGTCGGCGTCGACGTCGATTCCCTCCGAGGCGGCCGGCGCCCTCTGCTCCGTGTCTGCACCGACTGGACGGAGCGGCGTGAGCATCTCGCAGGCGCGATCGGCGCCGCCGTCTGTGCCTCCATGCTCAGCATGGGTTGGGTGGTCAGGCGGCCGTCGTCGCGGGCGCTCCGTGTGACGCCCGTCGGAGAGGCCCGTCTGCGCGGGCTCGGCGTCGCGTTCGAATCCTGACCGAACGGATGGGCCTCCCGCTCGCTACGTTCATGCGTAGTGACTGCGGCAAAGTCCACGAGCCGCCCCTGGGCGGAGCGGCTCCGTACGCCTGTGCTCCTGCTGCTCGGCTTCGCCGCGTGCGCGGTCTTCGCCTCTCCGGCGCTTGCTGGGCCACGGTTTTTCTTCGGTGTAAACGACGACACGATGAAGTGGTCGACCAGCCCGGAGGACGTCGCCGCCGTCGGCACGGAGCTCGGCGTGCGCGCCTTTCGGATCACCCTGCCTTGGACGCGCGGTGAGAGGAGTCTTGCGGGCTCGAACCTCGAATCGCTCGACCGGGTGATGGCCGCCCGCGGCGACCAGCGGATCGTCCTCAATGCCGGCTGGCTCGGAGCGAATACCCCGGTCAACGCGAGGCAGCGCTCCCAGTTCTGCGGCTATGTCCGCAGCACCCTTCTTCGCTACCCGCAGATCCACGACGTCGTGATCTGGAACGAGGTCAACAAGTCGATGTTCTTCCGGCCGCAGTTCGTGAGAAACCGCACGCCCGCCTCGCCGGGGTTGTACGAGAAGTTGCTCGCCACGTGCTACGACACGTTGCATCTGCTCCGCGGCCGCGACGTGAACGTCATCACGTCTGTCTCACCGCGCGGCAACGACAACCCTCGGGCGATCTCGAACGTGTCGCTCTCACCCGTGACGTTCACTAGCGAGCTCGGCCGCGCGTATCGTGCGAGCCACCGCCGCAAGCCGCTCTTCGACACCTGGGGCCAGAACGTCTACGGCGCTTCTTCCTCGGAGCCTGTCTCGAAGCGACATGTCGGCGGCACGATCTCCCAGGGCGATTACGGCAAGCTGCTCGCGACCATCAAGAAGGCGTTTCGCGGCACGGCACAGCCCCTTCCTTCGGCGAACGGCCGGGTCCGCATCTGGTACCTCGAGACGGGATTCCAGACGGGTGTCGACGACGCGAAGGCGGTGTTGTACGAGGGCAGGGAGAACGTGAGCGTGCTCTCGCCTCTGGCGCAGGCCCAACAGCTGAGTGCAGCGATCAAGCTCGCGTACTGCCAACCGGCGGTCGAGGCGCTGTTCAACTTCGAGCTTGCCGACGATCCGGCGCTTTCAGGCTGGCAGTCGGGCCTGCTGTGGGCAGACTGGACGCCGAAGCCGTCGTACGAGATCGTGCGCGACGTCGCTCGCGCGGCGAATGCGGGCACCCTTGGCTGCGGGTAGCCGTAGAAACCCGCAAGCGATGACTTCCCCGCGAAGGCGCGGTCTACACAACGACATCGAGAGGGAGGTCACAAGTGGGGGAAATACACGTGCACGAGTTCATGAGCCTCGATGGTGTGATCGACGCACCGACGTGGACGTTCGACTACGGCTTTCACCCCAAGATGAGCGAGGGGATCGCGGCTGTCACGCGACGTTCTCAGGGCATCCTGCTCGGGCGCACGACCTATGAGATGTTCGAGCCGGCCTGGTCGACGAGAACCGCGGAAGACGATCCGGGGGCGCCGTTCTTCAACGACACGACGAAGTACGTCGTTTCGTCATCCCTCACCGATGCGACGTGGAGGAACTCGAAGATCATCGGGCCATACGATCCCGAGGCGATCCGCAAGCTGAAGGACGACGTGGGCGACCTCTACGTCAGCGGCAGCGGCACGCTCGTACGGGCGATGCTTGCGGACGGCGTCGTCGACGGGCTGCACCTGTTCGTCTATCCGCTCACGCGCGGCTCGGGCCCGCGGCTCTTTCCCGAGGATGCCGCACCGAGCAACCTGTCCCTCGCCGCGAGTGAGTCCTACGACAACGGTGTTGTCTACCTGGCGTACCGACCGCAGACGTGATGCCACGCCGCCTACGTCAAGAGCTGATCGAGGCCGCGCAGCAAACCGATTCGGCCCGTGACGGCCCGGATCGCGAGTAGCGTCCCGGCGACGTACGGCGCCGAGCTCTCGCCGGCGTCTTGGCGGATCGAGAGCCGCTCGCCCTCGGCGGCGAAGACGACCTCTGTCGAGACGGTGAAGCTCGGTAGCCGAAGAGAGTGGACCTGGCTGCCCGCGACGGTCGCGCCTCTGGCCTCGCGTGGGCCGTGCGTCTCGTCGAGTGGAACCGCGGGCGCTGGTGCGCGCACGTCCGCGAGGCGTTCGGCGAGCTCGCGAGACGTGCCGCTGGGCACATCCTCCTTGCCGGCGCTCGCATAGTCGATCACCTCCCAGGCCTCGAGATGGCGCGCAGCCTCGGCAGCGAAGCGAAGCAGCAAGGCGGCCGTCAACGAGAAGTTGCCGGCGGCGATGACGCCGACGCGTTTCTCGTGCGCCCGGGCGTCGATCTCCGCGTACTCCTCCGCGGATAGGCCGCTCGAGCCAACGACCGCGCCGACGCCGCGTTCGATTGCCGCGAGGACGTTCGTCTTGACGACGGAGGCGTGCGTGTAATCCACGAGCACGTCCGCCGGAGTTGCATCGAGCGCTTCGGCAACCGAGGAGAAGCTTGCCGGATCGAAACGGGAGACGCCGGAGACGAGCTCGAGGTCGCTCGCCGCTTCGACCGCGTCGGCGACGGCTCGGCCGGCCCAGCCGGTCACTCCGGCGACGCAGACGCGAATCGGTGCCGTCACGCTGTGAGCTCTCGAGAATTCACTGCTCGGGGCGGGACGCTCGGCTGACATCGAACGAAATCTTTACTCCGTCTCAACACTGCGGCGCTTAGCCTCGGGTGCAGACGGGAACGCGTAGGCGTTCCGCTGACAGGGGGTGAGATGAGGATTCAGCTTGCGGCCATCGCCGGTGGCTTGTGCCTGGCATTACTTGCGCCTGCCGGCGCGGCGGCTTCACCGCAGGTCAAGTACGGCGTGCAGGACGACGCCTGGATGCTGTACGGACCGGAGGCACCGGCGAAGCGGATCCAGATCTTGCAGCGACTGGGCGTCGACGTCGTACGACTGACGCTGCGTTGGGACATCGTGGCGCAGAGCCCTCCCGACGACCCGCGCAACCCTGACGATCCTGCATACGACTGGGGACTGTACGACTCGATGCTGCAACGTCTTCGTGCCGCCCACATCTCCGTCCTCCTGTCGCTGTGGGGAACGCCCTCGTGGGCGAACGACGAAGCGAGTCCCAACTACGCGCCGCACGACTCGACAGCGCTTGCGTCGTTCGCGTACGCGGGCTCGAAGAGATACCAGTGGATCACACGGTGGACGGTGTGGAACGAGCCGAACGTACGGCTGTTCCTGGTCCCGAACTCGCCGCGCCTCTACGTCACGCGCCTCCTCAATCCGACCTACCGGGCGCTGAAGTCCGCCAACCGGCGGAACCTTGTCGCGGGCGGCGTGACATCGCCGCGGAAAACGCCGAGCGGCGTGTCGCCGATGGCGTGGATCCGCGGTATGCGCGGCGCGCATGCGCGGCTCGACGCCTACGCACACCACCCGTATCCGATACGGCCGCGCGAGACGCCTTCGAGCGGCGGCTGCTGGCGCTGCACCGAGATCACGATGGCAACGCTGCCGAAGCTGATCTCCGAAGTGAAGCGCAGGTTCGGCACGCGAACACGGATCTGGCTGACGGAGTACGGCTACAACTCGAAGCCGCCGAGCAAGTGGCTCGGCGTACGGAACTCGCTGCAGGCCCGCTACGTCGGCGAAGCCGCCCTTCGCGCGTATCTCGCCTCGCATGTGGACATGCTCATTCACTTCCTCGTCCGCGACGAGCCGAACGCCCGCAGATGGACGAGCGGCTTCTACACGAGCCGCGGCCGGGTGAAGCCGTCGTTCAAGGCGTACGCGCTTCCGTTCGCACAGGTGTCTCGCCGCGGCAAGCGGACGAGCGTCTGGGGACAGGTCAGACCGAGGTCCGGACGGCAGCCGTACCGGCTTCAGAAGTTCACCAGTGGTCGCTGGCAGTGGCTTGGACGAACGCGGCTCACGACGAGAAACGGCTTCTTGGTACGTGTGGTGCCGGCCGATTCGGGGGCACGGCTTCGGGTCTGGTCGCCGCGTGATCGCCGGTACAGCATCGTCGTGACCGTCAAATAGCGAGCACCTGACCGTTCTCACGTAAGCGCTGCTGCAGTTCGGCGACGTCGACGTCCTGCACCGCACACGCGTCGCGCGCAGCCAGCGCCGCCGCAAAACCGGCCGCTTCGCCCAGCAGCATGAGCGTTGGCTCCATGCGCACAGACCCAAAGGCGACATGCGACGCCGACAGGCAGACGGGGACGAGCAGGCGCTCGCAGTCCTCGCGGCACGGGTAGAGCGAACGCAGGGGAATCGGGTACGGCGCTACGGGGAGGGAGAGGTACCCCTCGTTGAAGACCGCCGGCGTCGGCTCGTACTCGGGCAGATACCGCCACGTTCGCTCGATCTCGCGGATGTCGATGTTGTAGGAGCCGCAAGCGACCGCGTCATCGTGTGAGCTCGGGCGGAGGAGATCGTCCTCGCGCAGGACGTATTCACCCAGCATGCGCCGGCCCGCCCGGACATACAGCTGGTGCGGCCAGCCGCCGGAATCGACGAACTCGTCGGCGCAGAGCCCCCAGCGGGCGAGCTCCTCGCGGATGTCCAACGGGACCTCGTCGTCGTGCGAGAGAAACCACAGGAACGATTGCGTGTAACGCAGATGGTGGGCACGGATTCGCAGGCGCTCCTCCGCGTTGCCGTCGGGTACCCGCGATTCGAGCCGTCCAGGAGGTTGAGCGAGAACGGGCCGAGGGAATTCCCATCGCACTTCCCGTTCGGCAGCAGGTCGCGGACTAGGCCGAGGAGGTCGGACGCCGTCACACGGAAGGCGTGCAGGTAGCGCCGCAGCAGCTCGAACTCGCTCGGGTCGTAGCCCTCCGGCAACTCGAAGGGGATGCCGTCACGCTGCAGGCAGACGCGGAAGCCGAACCCCTGCAGCCCACCGTCTCCCTCGCCGAGACCCTCTTCGGGCCAGCCTCGCTCGTCGAGCTCCGGTTCACGGATGTGCGGAAGTAGCGTGCCGTCCGCGCCGAACGGCGACAGTACGACGGGGAAGTTGTGCTTCCCGGGCCTGTAGGCCGGCTGCCGACCGGCCCAGCGTTCGCCGTGGAGCTGCCGGGACTCGCGGCCGATCGCATACGGCACCTGGAAGTGAGGGAGGAGGTCGCCCTCGTAGCTCGCGTCGACGTATACGGCAGCGTCCGGCACGGCACGTTCACCAAGGCGAACGTCCACACCCTCGAGGAAGCCGGCCAGCAGAGCTTCGGCTACGTGCGGCTCCGGCCCCCTGACGCCCCAGAGCGGCACGTCGTAGTGCTCGGCGACGGCGGCATAGAAGCGCCGCGCGAAGCCGCCGAGCACCCGAACGTCACCGAGGTCGGTCCAGCTCAGGCCACCGGAGACCATTCCGCCGATGTGGGCGCCCGGCTCGATGAGGACCGTCCTTGCCCCCGCCTCGCGGGCGGCAACCGCGGCTGCGACGCCGGCGCCGGTAGCGCCGAACACGGCGACATCGGTCAAACGAAGGGCTCGAGCCTCACCGCGCGATCGACTGCGCGGCGGCGCCGTACATGACGGTCGCACGCATCAGCCGTCGATCTCCGGTGCACCCGCGTACTCCTCGTCGGTGACGTGATCACCCCACGTGGCGGGATTGCCCTCGTCGTCGACTTCGAGCATCGCGATGTGCGTCATGAAGCGGTTCGGCGCGGCGCCGTGCCAGTGGTCCTCGCCCGGCCCAAAGAAGACGCGGTCACCCGGGCGAATGAGCTCGATCTGGCTGCCTCGGGACTGGCAGACTCCGACGCCCTCGGTGACCCAGATTGTCTGCCCGTTCGGGTGCGTATGCCACGCTGTGCGCGCACCCGGCGTGAAGTGGACGCTGCTCGCGTTCACCCGCGACCTGTCGGACGGTGCCGCGACTGCGTCGATGTAGACGGCGCCCGTGAACCAGTCACTCGGGCCGCGGCCGGTGGCGGCGCTGTTCCTCGTGATCTGCACGCTTCCTCCTTCCTTCCTCGGGAATCAGAACGAGTTTGCACCGCGCGGCCGCAGCGTGCGGATACCGTTGGCTCGGTGACGGAGTCGTACCTGGTCGACGCGGGTCGAGACATCGCGGTTACGAGCCCGGGCAAGGTCTTCTTCTCGGAGCGGGGGGAGACGAAGCTCGATCTCGTGCGGTACTATCTCGCGGTCGAGCAGCCGCTCATGGGCGCTGTGGGTGGTAGGCCCACGCTGATGCAGCGGTTCCCTCACGGCGCCGAAGGCAATTCGTTCTTCCAGAAGCGTGTTCCCGACACGGCGCCGGAGTGGCTGCAGACGACGATCGTCAGCACGCCGAACGGGACGACCTCTCGGGCGCTGGTGCTCGCCGACATGGCCCACGTCGTCTGGGCGGTGAACCTGGCCTGCCTCGGCTTCCACGTCTGGCCGTACCTTCATGACCGGCCTGATGCGGTGGACGAGCTGCGCCTCGACCTCGACCCGCAGCCGGGCGTCGAATTCGGCGACGTGAGGGCGGCGGCGGACGAGCTTCGGCGCCTGCTCGACGAGCATGCGATCGTCGGCTATCCGAAGACCACGGGAAACCGCGGCCTCCATGTCTACGTCCGGCTCCAGCCGCGCTGGGACGCCTACCAGGTGCGCGCCGCCGCGGTGGCCGCGGCTCGCGAGCTCGAACGCCGCCGTCCCGAGCTGATCACCGCAGCGTGGTGGAAGGAGGAGCGCGGCCGGCGCGTCTTCGTCGACTACAACCAGAACGCGCCGCACAAGACCGTCTTCGGCGCGTGGTCGGTGCGCGCCCGTCCAGGCGCCCAGGTGTCGGCGCCCCTGAGGTGGGACGAGGTCGACGAGCTGCACCCCGACGAACTGACGATCGCAAGCGTGCCGGAGCGGCTTGCGGCGAGAGGCGACCCCTGGGATGGGATGAACGAGCGGCCGCAGACGCTGGAGCCGCTGCTCGAGCTTCACGAGCGAGATCGGGCCGCCGGTCTCATGGACGCCCCGTGGCCGCCGGTGTATCCGAAACAGCCGGACGAACCGCCGCGGGTCGCTCCCAGCCGCGCCCGGAAAGACGCCTGACAGCCGCTATACCCCCGCCGCGACGCGCGGGCGGAAGAACGGCGACCGGGATGTCGTCTTGAGGATCGTAGGGCCTGTTCGAGGAAGGGGAGGGAAATGGCCGACGACGGTCATCCAAACGAAATGCAGACACCGGATCACACACGCCTTCAGCTGGTGGCCGTCGCACAGGCTGTGCTCGCCGCCGTCGTCGCATTCGGCGTCCCGATCACGGACCAGCAGTCGATCGCGCTCGTCGCTCTGGCGGGTGTCATCGGAACTGCGCTCGTCACGGCCGACGCGGCGATACGGCGCGAGCGGGCGCGCAATGCGGAGAAGCTTCGGCCGCCCGTCGACACGACGCCGCCGATGGAGGCCGCAGCCCACGGGAGCTCGGAGGCTCGAGATGGCGCCGCGGCCTATGCCCACTTGATGGAGCTGCTGGCCGCGGTCGAGAAGATCCGCGATGCGCTGCAGCCGCCACCGCCGGCCGTTCGGAGCGGCGAGCGGATGTCGGTCGTCTCCCCCAACTGACAGACATACGTCGCAAGGAAGGGAGACGTTGCATGGCTTCCAGTCCACGAATCATCACCGCCCGTTCCATCGGGCTCGCGTTTCAGAACCTCTTCGGGGAGCTCGGGCCCGAGGAGAACGTGACAGGTCATTACAGCGCCGGCGCACGGGCCCGGAACTGGCGCGAGGGGATTGCCCGGGCGCGCCAGTTTCACGCGGATCACAAGGCGAAAGGGTGGGGCGGCATCGGCTACCACTTCGTCATCGCGGACGACGGCACGCTGATCTGCGCACGCCCGACGATCCTGAAGGGTGCGCACGTCGGCTTGCACAACACCGACAACCTCGGCGTCAATTGTCCAGGGACGACCGGCGACCGGCCGACTCCGCAGCAGAAAGCGACCTTCCAATGGCTGCTTGCGAACGCCCACACCGCGGCGATGCCCAGGGCGCACAAGACGGACCGCGACCTGCGGCAGGCGCACCTCTTCGGCCACCGCGACTGGCCGGGTCATTACAGCAACGCCTGTCCCGGCATCTTCTACGGGATGTACAAGGCGGGCCTCGCGCGTGATCTCCCGCCCGGGCTCGAAGTGCCCGAGATTCCCACCGGGCCCGAGTACGGCGAGCCGACCACGTACGGGACGACCGAGGCCGATCATCGTCACGTGTCGCCGGAAGAGGCAAGAGCGGCGAAGAACGTCGACGAGGTCGAGGAGGAGCTTCCCGAGGAGGATCCCGAGTTCGACGAGGTGCTGGAGCACGACGCGGCGTTCGTTTCGTGAGCGCGACGGACCTCGAGGAGCTGGAGGGGTCGAACGTACGGCCCGACCCGCCCGAGGAGGACGCCGGTCGGGACGCGCCGGAGCCGGACGACGGTGCGGCCCGCGGCCCTGCGCCGACAGGCCTTAGCCCGCGGGGAGCGAACTTCATCGCCCGCTACGAGGGGTGCGTCCTGCACCTCTACAACGACCCCACGAACAACGCGACCATCGGCGTCGGCCATCTCGTGCATGTCGGTCCGATCAACGGGAGCGAGCCGGCTGAGTTCAAGAGGGGGATCACGCGCCGGCGGGCACTCGAGCTACTGGCGGAGGACGCGAAGCAGGCGAGCGTCGCAGTCCGGCAGGCGATCGCGCAGCCGCTGAAGCAGACGGAGTTCGATGCGCTGGTGAGCTTCACGTTCAACTGCGGCGCGGGAAGTCTCCGCAGCTCTACGCTGCGCCGGAAGCTGAACGCCGGCAAGCGCGCGGCAGTTCCTTCCGAGCTGATGAGGTGGGTCTACTCCGGGAGCACGAAGCTCCCAGGACTGGTCAGGCGGCGGCAGGCCGAAGGACTGCTGTTCGCCAACGGGAAGTACGAGTAGTCGGGCGGTATGGGAATTGCGGCCCAGTCAGCTGTAGCAGTCGATCTCGAGTCGCGCCTCGAAGCGCTCGCGGCCCGGCTCGACGAGCGCCGGATCACGCTCGAGCAGGCGCGAGACTCTCGCTGCGTCTTCACGTGCGCCTACGTCTTGATCACGCGCCGCCTGGCTCGCGGGCTCCCGCGCGCGGAGTACCTCGACGCAGAGTGGATCGTCGAGCTGGCCGAGGCATTCGCCGCGCTGTACTTCGACGCGCTCGATGCTTCGGCCGCCGGACGAAGCGCCGGAGATGCGTGGAACGCCGTCTTCGCCGCGATCGACCATCGCCACTCGTCGGTGCTCGAGGATCTCGTCTTTTCGATGACCGCGCACATCGTTCACGACTTGCCCGTCGCGCTCGAGCAGGTAGGCCGCGAGGGCGCCGGCGGTTCGCACGTCCATGACTTTCACGCCGTCAACCGCACGATGGCCGAGGGGATCGGCGAGATCGAAACGGCGATCGCCAAGCGCTACGCGCCGTGGGTACGTCACCTCGACCAGCTCGGGCGGCCGTACAGCCGCATCCTCTCGAGCTACGGGATCCGAATGGCGCGTGGACTCGCCTGGTACAACGCGGACCGCCTAGCCGATCCGGCCTCGCGCGCGGACGCGCGTGCGTCGACGGCGCGCAACGTGAAGGAGCTCATCGACGAGCTGCTGCACCCGCCGGCCTGGACCGTCAGAACGGCCCTGCGTCTCGGTCGCTTCGTCGTCGGGCTCTTTCGGCGCTGGCCGTCCGACCCGCACGTCGCGTGATGGCGACCCCGTGCCTGCGCTCCCCGACTCCCAGGCGTACTACTTCTGCATCGGCTCCGGACGCTGGCGCGGCGCGTTCGGCTTCCGCATCACCGATCGCAAGGCGTTTCGCAACGCTCCGCTCACGCTGAAGGAGCGACTACTCGCGACAGCGATGGCGCTCGCGCACCGGCTGACCGGCGACGCGCGAATCGACTCCGACGTCTGGGCTCGACCACACGAGGCGTTAGCCGGTGTCGCCGGCAACACCATCCGGATCAGCCGGTTCGGGATCACGCTCTATCTACTCCGAGAGAGATACACGCTCGACGACGACGGGACGACCGTCGCAGTCCACTGCCACGAGCGGTTCGGACCGATCCCGTTCCTGCTGCGCAACGAGAAGCGTTACGCCGCGGCGATCCACGCCGGCGGAATGAGGGCGACTTACCACATGCCGCTCCTCGGCGCGGAGTGGATCGCCGACTACACGGTGCACGCCGACCGCATGCATATCGACGGCGTCCTCACCTGCGACTGGGCGCGGGCCACCGAGACGATCCGCAAGCTGAACGGCTAGGCAACGCAGGCCGCGACTAGGATCGCGCCACCCGATGGACTTCCGTGACCTGAACGGCAACGGACGGCTCGACCCGTACGAGGATCCGCGTCGGCCGGTCGAGGAACGCGTCGACGACCTGCTCGCGCAACTGACGATCGAGGAGAAGGCCGGGCTCATGTACCACTCACCGATCGGCATCGGCCCAGCCGGTGAGCTGCTCGCGGAGCCGGCGCCGTTCTCGCCGGTGCCGACGCCGGAGCTCGTGCTCCGCCGGCTCATCAACCACTTCAACATCTACTGGTCGCCGGGACCGCGCGAGACCGCGGCGTGGCACAACCGCCTGCAGAAGCTCGCCGAGGAGACGCGCCTCGGGATCCCGGTGACGATCTCCAGCGACCCTCGGCACGGCTTCAGCGACAACCCGGCGACGAGCATGTCGTCCGGTGCGCTCTCGGCGTGGCCGGAGCCGATCGGTCTGGCCGCGACCGGCGACGACGAGCTCGTGCGTACGTTCGCCGACATTGCGCGCCGCGAGTACCTCGCGCTCGGCATCCGCGCTGCGCTCCATCCGACCGCCGATCTCTGTACCGAGCCGCGCTGGGCGCGCTGTTCCGGCACGTTCGGCGAGGACGCCGAGCTGTCTTCGCGGCTTCTCGCCGCGTACATTCGCGGCTTTCAGGGCGACGAGCTCGGCCCGGAGAGCGTCGCGTGCATGACGAAGCACTTCCCGGGAGGCGGGCCGCAGGCAGAAGGCGAGGATCCTCACTTCGCCCGCGGCAAGGATCAGGTCTATCCGGGCGACAACTTCGAGTACCACCTACGGCCGTTCGAGGCGGCGTTCGCCTCCGGCACCGCGATGGTCATGCCGTACTACGGCCGCCCGGTCGGCACGGAGCTCGAGGAGGTCGGCTTCGGGTTCAACAAACAGGTGATCACGGGTCTCCTGCGGGAGCGGTACGGCTACGACGGCGTCGTCTGCACCGACTGGGGGCTCGTCACCGACGCGGACCTCGGCGACTGGGTCTTTTCTGCGAAGTGCTGGGGTGTCGAGGATCTTTCCGCGGCCGACCGCGTCGCCAAGATCGTCGACGCGGGCTGCGATCAGCTCGGGGGTGAAAACGACCCGGCCTTGCTCGTCGAGCTCGTGCGCTCCGGGCGCATCAGCGAGGAGCGGCTCGACGCATCCGCGCGCCGGCTGCTGCGCGTCAAGTTCCGCCTCGGCCGCTTCGACAACCCGTACGTCGACGAGGAGACGGCCGCGCAGGTGGCGGGACGCGACGAGTTCCGCCGCGCCGGGGAGGAAGCACAACGCCGTTCGCTGGTGCTGCTCGAGAACGACGGCGTCCTCCCGGTTCGCGCCCGCCCGCGGCTCTACGTCGAGGGGATCGAGAGCATGACGGCTGCCGAGTACGGCGACGTCGTGGAGTCACCGGCCGACGCGGAGCTCGCGGTTCTTCGCCTCGCGGCGCCGTTCGAGCCGCGCGACGGCTTCCTGGAGAGTCTGTTCCATCAGGGGAGCCTCGAGTTCCCCGTCGCGGAGCGCAAACGCATCCTGGCGATCGCGGCACAGGTGCCGACAGTGATCGAGGTGTTCCTCGACCGCCCGGCGATCCTCACGGAGATCTCGGAGGGCGCCGCGGCGCTCGTCGCGAGCTTCGGCGCAGCCGACGCCGCTTTGCTCGACCTGGTGTTCGGCCGCTTCGAGCCGAGCGGGAAGCTGCCGTTCGAGCTGCCGTCGTCGATGGAGGCGGTGTTGCGTCAGTTCCCGGACGTGCCATACGACTCAGACGCGCCGCTCTACCCGTTCGGGCACGGGCTGACGTACTGACTCTCAGGCGCTCGAGAGCTCGTGCGCCCAGCGCTCGACGAGCTCCGATGCAGATCCTTCTCGAGCGCGCTTGTACGACGCTCCCGCCCACAGATTGATGCCGTCGGCGTCTCCGATCTCTCGCGCTGCTGCGCGTATCGGCGCCGTCAGGTAGTGGATCGCCGGGTAGGCGCGTGGAGCGAACGCGTCATGCTCGAGCATGAAGCGGTTGACGATGCCGCGGGCTCGGCGACCGGTGAACGCGCGCGTCAGCCTGGTTTCCCCGTCGCCTGTGAGCGCCAGTCGATGCGGCGCAGAGGTGCCGGCCTCGGTCGCCAGTAGGAGTGCAGACCCAGTCTGCGCGGCAGCTGCGCCGGCGTCGAGCGCGGCGGCGATGTCGTCCCCGCCGGCGAGACCGCCGGACGCAATCAGAGGCGTGTCGATGGCCGCGCGGATCTGCCCGAGCAGTGCAACCACGGGAATTGGCTCGCCGTCGTGGTCGTGGAAGGAGCCCTGGTGCCCACCGGCTTCGGCGCCTTGCACGACGAGCGCATCCACCGCAGCAGCAGTCGCGAGCTCCGACTCTCGCACGGAAGTGACCGTGCACCAGATGCTGCACCCGCAGCCACCGAGCCACTCGACGATTTCGCGCTCGGGACAGCCGAATGTGAACGACACGACCTCGGGTCGCTCGCGTGCAGCGACCTCGAGCTTCGCCGTCCAGTCATCGTCCGTCCAGCGGGCCTCACCGGGCTCAACGCCGTAGCGCTCCGCTTCGCGGCGCATCCTCTTTTCGTATGCCTCGAGCGCCTGCACGTCGACCTTCTCCTGCACCGGGAAGAAGAGGTTGAGGCCGATCGGCCTCGATGTCAGCGTCCGCAGCTCGCAGAGCTCGGCGTCGACGGCCTCGGCTGTCTTGTAGCCGGCGGCGAGGAAGCCGAGCCCGCCGGCCTCGGAGACGGCGGCGGCCAGGGCCGGTGTCGACGGGCCCGCCGCTAGCGGCGCGCCGACGATCGGCACATCGACGAGATCTCCAATACCCGGTCGGGCGGCCACCGGTTCACCGTAGCCTGTGTCGATGGCAGGTTCCGTGCGCGTACTCGTCGACGGGAACGAGATCCCGCTGCTCGGACTTGGCATCTGGCAAGTGCCGAACGGGCCCGAATGCGTAAACGCCGTCCGTTGGGCGCTCGAGCTCGGCTACCGACACATCGACACGGCCCAGGCGTACGGCAACGAGGAGAGCGTCGGTCGGGCGCTGCGGGAGAGCGGTGTCCCGCGCGACGAGGTCTTCATCACGACGAAGTTCCATCCCAGACGTAGTGACCCGGTCGCTGAAGCGGAGGCCAGCCTGCGACGGCTCGGCGTGGACCGCGTCGACCTGTACATCGTGCACTGGCCGCGGGGCGGGCCAACCCGGGCGTGGCCCGGAATGGAGCGAGCCCGCGAGCGCGGCTACGCCCGCTCGATCGGCGTGTCGAATTTCGACGCCTCGCAGGTGGAGCAGCTGAACGCCGCGGCCACGGTGATGCCCGTCCTCAACCAGGTGCAGTTCAGCCCGTTCGAGTATCGACGAGCGCTGCTCGAAGCCTCTGAGCGGCTCGGTGTCACGCTCGAGGCGTACAGCCCGCTCGGCACCGGCCGCCACCTTGCCGACCCCACGGTGAATCGAATCGCGGAGGCGCTCGGACGCACCCCTGCCCAGGTGCTGCTGCGCTGGTGCGTGCAGAGGCAGATTCCTGCGCTGCCGAAGTCGACCCGCCGCGAGCGGATCGAGGAAAACGCGCAGATCTTCGACTTCACGCTCTCCGACGCGGACATGGCCGCTCTTGACGCCCTTGACCGGACGGGCGGCACCGACCGTGCTCGCGAGCGGAGATGGTGGTGAGCCGGGTAGCACTTCGGTGTCACTAGGTTGCTTCGGCCCGACAGGCAGGAGTACTGTCGATCGAACGTCCTGATCACCGAGGAGGGTCACTGCGATGAGCCTGTTTCGGACGCGGCGCAGCGGCGCAGATGAGACTTTGCCCTTTGAGGGCCGGCTTCCGGGGTTCGACGGAGCGACCGGTTGGCTCAACTCTTCGCCCCTCACGCCGGACGACTTGCGCGGCAAGGTCGTGCTGGTCGACTTCTGGACGTACACCTGCATCAACTGGCTCCGCACGCTCGGCTACGTCCGCGCGTGGGCCGAGAAGTACCGGGACCAGGGACTGGTCGTGGGCGGTGTTCACACGCCGGAGTTCCCGTTCGAGCGCGACATCGACAACGTCCGCCGAGCCGTTGCGGAACTGAACGTAGGCTACCCCGTCGCGCTCGACAGCTCCTATGCAGTCTGGGATGCCTTTAGCAACCGCTACTGGCCGGCCGTGTACATCGCAGATAAGGAAGGACGAATCCGGCACCACCACTTCGGCGAGGGCGGCTACGAAGAGTGCGAACGGATCGTCCAATGGTTGTTGCGCGACGCCGGAGCTGACGGTGTAGCCAACGACCTCGTCTCCCTCGAGCCCGACGGTTTCGAAGCGCAAGCCGATTGGGCGAACCTGGAGACCCCCGAGACGTACGTCGGTTACGACCAGGGCCAGAACTTCGCGTCTCCCGGTGGCACGAAGCTCGACCGGGAACACGGGTACGTGGTGCCGGACTCGCTGAGGCTCAACCAGTGGGGTCTCTTCGGCGAGTGGACGATCGGGAGAAGCGCGGCCACCCTGACCGGAGCCGAGGGGGGCATCGCCTTCCGCTTCCACGCGCGTGACGTCCACCTCGTCATGTCACCGGGTGCGCGCGGAACGGCTTTGCCGTTCCGAGTGCTGATCGACGGCGAGCCTCCCGGCGACGCTCACGGGCTCGACGTCGACGAAGGTGGTCGTGGCGCGGTCGCCGAGGCGCGGCTCCATCAACTGATTCGCGAGCGTCGATCGATCACCGACCGCACCTTCGAGATCGCCTTTGAAGCTCCCGGCGTCGAGGCCTACGCATTCACGTTCGGCTAGGGCCTTCCCGCGCCCGGCCAACGTACCTCGGAGGGGAGCAGGAGATCGAGGGAGACAGGTCGCCGATCAGGCTGGCCACCGCGGCCGATGCTCCCGTCCTGGGCGCGCTGCTCTATGCCTTCAACGTCGAGTTCGGCGAGCCGACGCCGGATGCGGAGCTAATTGCCGAGCGGGCCGCGCCCCTGATCGAGAGCGGTGAGCTCACGGTCCTCTTTGTCGGTCAAGGGCCGGATGGGTTTGCCCAGCTTCGCTTCCGCCCCTCGATCTACACCGGCGCCCTCGATGCTTATCTGGAAGAGCTTTACGTGACTCCGGAAGGCCGGGGTCGAGGATTGGGACGAGCGCTCCTCGAGGCCGCGATGGCGCACGCACGCGAGCGCGGCGCTGCCCACATCGAGCTCAACACGGCCGAGAGCGACGTCGCGGCCCGCGCACTCTACGAGAGCTCGGGGTTCACGAACAGCGAAGGCGGGCCCGACGGGCCGCCGATGCTCTATTACGAGCGGGACCTCTAGCGGCGCACCGAGCTGCTGCCACTAGACCAGCTCCGGCCGATCGTGAGCTCCGCTGTCGACACCTGGGCGACTGTCGCAGTGGCTATCGGCACGGTCGGAACCGTCGTCTATGCGTTGTTCCGCGACGCTTTCGTGATTCCGAGGCGCCGGCCGAAGCTCGAGCTTCGTCTTGACGACACGGGAAGTGATCGGGTCGTCGTCGGGACGCCGGGCGGGCTTGACACAGCGCGTGTCCGGCTGCGAGTAGCAGACGGAGTGAAGAAAGACACGGCCGACGACGTCGTCGTGATCGTGACGGAGGTTCGCGAACTGGAGGGCTCGCAAGCGACGACGGTCGAGGCACGGCCAATCGGGCTCCCGTTGACTTGGTCGGGGACAACGCCTCCTCTTACGGTTTCCTCCGTCCATCCCGGCTCCGAACGTCACCTCGACCTGCTTCACGTCGACTTGACGGATAGCGACGAGAACGACGTCGTGAGCAAGTCGTCGGGAAGCGCACCGGTCCAACTCGACCTCACTCCGAAGCCTGCCGGCGGCCACGACATCCTCCATTCCGGCACCTACGAAATCGCGGTCGAGGTGCGCGCTCGTAACGCAGACGCCGTCCGATACGTCATCTCGGTCGACTGGGACGGCAAGTGCTCCGGCAAGGCGGCGATGTGGGATCACCTTCGTGTCGAGCCGCCGCGGAAAGTGCGCTGAGGGCTCGTTGTCGCTCCTCAGCCGGCGGATTCGCCTCGTGCGACGCCGCCGATGATGTCGGCGAGCTCCTTCGGGCGTGACCACATCGGCCAGTGGCTCGTCGGGAGATCGACCCAAGTGATGCTGCGGAGCTCCCCGAAGCCGCCGAGCCACGATTGCCCCTCCCGGACTGCGTCCTTGTACTGCTCCGAGGTGTAGCCGGTGCAGATGGCGGTGCTCGGCACGTCGAGTCGAGCCTCGTTGGTCAGGCGGGGCGCCTCGCGCAGCACGCCGCCCGGCTCGGGCACCGCCCGCTGCCGGAAGGTTGCGAGCTGCTCCTCGCTGAGCCCGTCGAGGTTCTCCTCGGCCGCCAGCTCCTCCGGCGAGGGCAGAGGCGTTTCTGCGCCGTCGAAGTTGGGGTCGAGCGCCCCTGTCGCCGGGCCCGAGTCGACGTAGACCATCGCCGCGATCCGCTCGGGCACGCGGTCGCTCGCGGCGTACCCGGATGCGCCTGCGCCGCTGTGCACCGCCAGCACAACCGGAGCGCCCGCTGCTTCCACCGCCCCGCAGATAGCGTCGACATGGTCGGACAGGGTGATCCCCGAACGGTCGGCGTCAGCCGACTCGAGCCCCGGCAGCGTCAGCGCTTTCACCTCGTGCCCGTCTGCACGCAGCGCAGCGGCGACTTCATCCCAGGCCCACGCGCCCAGCCAGAATCCGGGAACGAGAATGATCGGCGCCGCATTTGTCTTCGTCGTGTTCAATGGTTCCTCCTTCGACGTAGTGTTGCGAGCTCAGAACAGCGTACGACTATAGCATCATGTGTCGGGCCTCGTACGCTGATGCTAGAGTCGAACACGTGATCGGCTTTGCCTGAGACATTGGTCGACGTGGAAGCCCTGTACGCCGCCCTCGATAGCAAGCGGAGAGCACAGGAGACGAGCTGGCGGGAGGTCGCCCGCGAGCTGGAGATCAGCCCGTCGACGTTCAGTCGCATGGCGCAGGGACGCCGGCCCGACGTCGACACCTTTGCGACGCTCTTGCGCTGGCTCGGGATGCCCGCCGAATCGTTCATGCGCTCGACCCGGGACGACACGAGGGCGGGCGAGGAGGAGCCGGTCGCCATGGTGTCGTCGTACCTTCGCTCGGCGCGCAACATCGAGCCGGAGGACGCCGAGGCGCTCGAGGAGATCTTCCGCGCCGCTTACAAGCGCCTCGTGCGCGGAGCATAGGCGGAAGCGGAGGTGGCAGCCGAGCTACGGCGAGGGTTCAAAGCCGACGCCGAGCGGATGGCAGAGGTCGTCCGCCGCGACCTCGGTCTCGAGCCGCTCGAACGGCTCGACTGCTTTGCCCTTGCCGACGCATGGGGGATACCGGTCGTCTCGCTCGGCGAGCTGCGCGAGGACGGCGCGTCCGACGCGAGCATCAGGAGGCTGATGTCGCCCGACGCCGGTTTCTCGGCGACGACCATCGTCGTCGGGGCCCGGCGCCTGATCGTCTACAACCCGCGCCACGAGCCAGGGCGGAAGGCGAGCAGCCTTGCGCACGAGCTCGCGCACGTGATCCTCGAGCACGAGGCCTCCCCGGCCATCGGCGTCGGCGGCTGCCGGTACTGGGACGGTCCACAGGAGGCGGAGGCGGACTGGCTCGGCAGTACGTTGCTCGTCCCGCGCGCCGGCGCGCTTGCATGGATGCTCGAGAGCGACGACATCGCTGCAGGTGCAAGGAACTTCGGCGTCACCATTGAGCTCTTCCGCTGGCGCATCAACCACACGGGCGTCGTACGTGAGGTGCAGAAGCTCAAGCGCCGAGCTCGAGCGGCACGCTGAGCTCGTAGCCGCGGCGCCGTCTCTTACGACACGAACCTCGACCAACGCGCGTAGACTGCGCGAGCGCGATGGCGATTCTTTCGCTTCTCAACCGAACGCGGGTGCCGCTCGGCCTTCACCATCGCCCCGAGCTGACCGGCACCGCCGTCGAACGCACCGCCACGGACGTCGTCGGTGAAGTGGTCGTTCCGTTCGCGCGCCGATTGGGCCTCTGGAAGTACCTCTGGTGGCTGCTGCCGCGATGGGACCGATTGAACTTCCAGATGCAGCATCAACAGCAGACGAACTGGTGCTGGGCTGCGGTGTCGACGAGCGTTGCGCTCTACTACGACTCGGCCAGCACGTGGACGCAGTGCACGGTCGCGAACGGAGAGCTCGGACGGTCTGATTGCTGCGGCGCAGGCGCGAGCACGGCTTGCAACGTCTACGGGTTCCTCAACACTGCGCTCACGCGCGTCGGTCACCTCGACCACATGGACTCATCCGTGGCGTCGTTCCAGTCCGTCGACGACGAGATCGATGCAGGACGGCCGCTCGGAATGCGTGTCGCATGGTCCGGCGGCGGTGCCCACTTCCTCGCGATCATCGGCTACCTCGAAGGCGCGACGAACTACGTCGCCGTCGACGATCCGATTTACGGCAAGTCGGATCTGACGTACGCGACGCTCGAGACGAGCTACCAGGGCTCAGGCACTTGGACGCACAGCTACTACACGCAGACGTAGGAGCACCATGGGACTGATCATTTCCGACGCACCGCAGGAATCGCTCGCCGCCCTTCGCGATTCGCTGAACACGCTCGCGACCCGCGGGTCGTTTAGCGATCGCGGTCTGCGCGAGGCGCGACCCGAACAGATCAGCGCGACCGTTCCCCATCAGGTCTTCAACCTCACGCTCGACGGTGCGCGGCAGGGCAACGTCGAGGCGGCTCGTGCGACGGGCTGGCGTTATCTCCTCGCGGTCGACGAACAGGTCCTCGCGAGCGCGGAGTCTCGGTCGGAAGGCGGACGCCAGGTGTTCTCGCACGTGAATGTCGGTCCGTTCGTGAGCGGCACCGTCGAGGCGTTGGCCGTGGCGGAGCGGACCGCAGACGCCGACGAGCGGCAACTGGAGCTCCGCCTGCTGAACGTTCCGGCTCTCTACCTGATGAGCGTCTGGTTGCAGCCCTCCTCCGAAGAGGAGTCGGACGAAGGCGTGTTCGTTCCGATCGCGCCGGCTCCCGCGGGCTTCGAGGCGAACCGCGCCTACGATCGCGGCGAGTTCACCGAGGCGCTGCGGTCCGCAGCAGCGGCGGTACCGGAGGTCGGGAGAGACGACACGCAGGGCGGCGGCTGAGCAGCCGTCGTTCTTATGCCGTCGGCTGGGCGAGCGCGCGGCGGAAGACCTCGAACGGCTGAGCGCCGAGCACGAGCACGCGGCGATCGAGCAGGAACGCGGGAATCCCGTTGATGCCGATCGAGTACGCGTGCCGCGTCGAGCCCTCGACAACGTCCAGGTACGCCGAAGGGTCGGCGATGACGTGCTCGACGCCCTCGGCGTCCAGCCCGATCTCCGCTGCGAGCCGACGGACGGTGTCCGGGTCGCCGATGTCCGTGGCTTCCGACCAGTACGCATCCATCAGCCGGTCATGGAAAGGCTCGTGCAGGCGGCGCTCGCGTGCGAGCTCTGACATGCGTAGCGCAAGCCGCGTGTTGGGGACGATCTCGGGCCGGTTGTACTCGAGGCCGGCCGTGGCGAAGCGGTCGCGGAGCGGGTCGGCCTCGCCTACGCCGATGCCGTAGCTGCGGTGCAGCTGCTCTAACGGGATCCCCTCCGCCGGGTACTCCGGGTGCAAATCGAACGGGAGCCAGACGACGTCGGCGTCGAACTCGCGCCGTATCTGCTCGGCCGTCACCTGGCCGAGCCGGCACCACGGTCAGATGTAATCGCTCCAGACGATGATCGAGTGCTCTGCCACCATCCTTGAAACGCGCCGAGAGCGTTGATCGATTCCCGGCAACCGCCCGGCGACGGTAGTTTCCTCGCTCGCCGCGATGCCGACCCTGTATCTCCTCCGCCACGCGAAGTCCAGCTGGGAGGATCCCGAGCTCCCTGATCGTGAACGGCCGCTCGCACCAAGGGGTCGCCGGGACGCGAAGCGGATCGGCAAACACCTTGGCCGACTGAAGATCGCGCCTGCGCTCGTACTCTGCTCCTCCGCCGCCCGCACCCAGGAAACGCTCGGCCTGCTTCGGCCGGCACTGTCCGGAGCCGCGGTCTCTGTCGAGGAGGGGTTGTACGGCGCCTCGGCCAAGACATTGCTCGAACGCGTCCGTGAGGTCCCCGACGGCCTCGGATCGGTCCTGCTGATCGGTCACAACCCGGGCCTGCACGACCTCGCCCTCGTGCTCGCTTCGAGCGGAGCCGACCTCGAGCGCCTCGAGGCCAAGTTCCCGACGGCGGCGCTTGCAACGCTTGCGGTTCGGCGCTGGAGCAACCTAGGCCCGCGCGATGCCGAGCTCGTCGCCTACGTCGTTCCCAAGCAGCTCGGCTGAACGGCGGGCAGACGGAGATCTGGATTTCGAGTCACTCCACGACGGTCCTGGCGACCGCCGGCGGCTCGCGGCCCGCGAGTAGCCACCCGGCCGCGGCGGCCGCCAACGGCACGCCGACGACAGCCAGAGCGAGGTACGCGACCGGTACGTCGCTGAGATAGGCGAGGTCATCGCGGTACGTTGCGAGGAGGACGACGTAGGCGCCGGCGACGCCGAGGACCGCGCCGAGAAGGGCGAGTGCACCGGCCGTGGTGGCGGTCAGCGTGCGGCGTATGCCGGAGGTTGCTCCAGTCGCGGTCAGAGTGCGAAGGTCACGGGCGCTCTCGCTTCGGATCAGGCCGACGGTCATCGCAAGGATTGCGAGCGCGAGGATGGCGCCGACGCCTGTAGCGATCGCCCTGATCCTTGCGAAGGAGGTCCTTGCTCGTTTCACCTCGATGGTGAGGCCGGCTTGAGCTGCGCGGTCGCGCGCGTCCGCGATCTGGCCGCCCGTCAAGGTCCGGTTCGACTCGACGAGCCAGCCGGCCGGGATCTGCTCCCAGGCGTGGCGCCGAAGACCATTGAGAGTGACGAAGTTCGGCGGCTTCGACACGGTGTCCGTCCCGAAGAGGCGCCGACCGATCTCGATCCTCTGCACGTTTCGAACCGCGAAGTCCCTTCGGTCGTCCGTCATGCTCGGGATGACGAGGCCGTCCGTACGGACGCTGCCGTCGGCCAGGAAGTCGGCGCCCGGATCGATTCTGGCGGGGTCGATCCCGAGGTACCTCAGAACCGCAGGCGTGGCGATGTAGAGCTGCGATTCGACCCGGTACATCCGCCCGGACCGGCGGGTGAGCTCGAGCGGGGGAAAGACGCGCGTATCGCCGACGACCATGGGCGCTTCGCCTGGCCGGATGACCTTGCGAAGCGGAATCACGGTTGCGCGGCCGAGATCGCCGTCGAGCTGCCGGACGCTTCCGGCGAGCCGCTCGATCTGAGCAGCTGCGTCGACCGTTGTGAGCTCCCTGGCTTCCGGTGGCCCGAGGTACACCCGGATCTGCCGGTCGGAGAGAGTGGGCGGTTCAGCCGTGCGCTTGGCCTCCTCGGCCGACGCAACGACGACCACGGTCACGGCGATGCCGAGGGCGAGTGTGACTGCCGCGAGGGCCGCTCCGGACCGGGCCTGATAACGGACCAGGTCTCGCAGAGCCAACCGCGGTGCGATGGAGACGTGTCCGGCCACCCCTGAGAAGGTGCGGATCGCCAACGGGCCGAGTAGCAGGGTGCCGAGGATCGTTGCCACGATCCCGGCCACGATGAGCGCCGCGCTGTCCCGGTTTGACATTGCGAGACAGCCGACGCCGATCGGGACGAGCACAACGGCCGCCATCGCCGAGTGTCGCGCGGGCCTCGGTCTCGCCGGTCGTCCCGAGAGTGCGCGCGTGACGGGAAGGCGGGCGACCGTTCGGCCGGGCCACCACGCAGCGCCTGCCGCTCCCACGACTGCGAGGAGGACGGCCACGACGATCAGCTCCCACGGAAGGTTGAGCCGGTCGATGCGACGGTCGGTCGCAGACTCGAGCGTCGAGGCGGCCGCGAGCCACAGACCGAGGCCCACGGCTGTCCCGCAGAGGGCGGCGATCGCCCCGACGATCGCCCCGTTGGCCAGGAGCACCAGCCGGAGGTGCTTCTGTGTCGCCCCGATCGCCGCGAGAACGCCCAGCTGGCGCAACCGTCGTTGCGCGACGACCGTGAACCCTGCAGCCGCGACGAGCGAGGCCAAGAGCAAGAAGACGGTGGCTACGGAGAACATCCCCAGAGTGGCGTTTGCCTGGTTGCGGGACGGCCTCGTCACTTCGACGAGGGAGTGGTTGCTCTCGGGGAGCCTGAAGGAGTCGATCGACGCGGCGTTTGCGTCGACCAGAACGGCCACGTAGTGCGGCGAATGCAGCGATGAAGGGGAGACGAGAGCGAACTCGTCGCTCAGCTTCCGCGGGTTCTCGACGATGCCGACGACCTTTCGCCGAGCACCGTCGAGGGGCAGAGTCGATCCGATGTGGAGTCGCAAGAGCTCGGCAACCCCGTCGGTGACCGCGATCTCGCCGGGACCCCTTGGATAGGTGCCTCGACGGAGTGAAAGCAGGCTCGAGCCGTGGGCTCCATGGGGGTCTTGTGCGCGGAAGTCCAGCTGCTCGACGCTGCCGGGGACCGCGACGGAGCGGTGACGTACGGCGTCGATCGTCCCGAAGTGCTTTCGCGCGGCGGCGAGCGCGGCCCCGAGGTCTCCCCGATCGGCGCCGTCGAACTTCAGAAGGCGAGCGGCCGAGCCGATCTCGGCGTCGTCGACGGGGGCGATGTTGTAGACGATCGTGATGCTGCCGATCGCGGCGGCGACCGCCACGGTGAGGAGCGCCACGACCAGGAGCTGCTGTCGCCACTCGCGCCGGAACATGCGTCCGGCCCAGCGAATCACCGCGCGGCGTGCTGCGACCCCGCCTTCTTCCGGCCCGCTCAACGCCGACGGATGTGCGACCGTGCTCATCGCCGATCGCCGGCAGCCAGCAGCGACTCGGGGCCGGGGGGTGTGACCGTCTGGTCGACGACACGGCCGTCGCGCAGAAAGACGACGCGGTCCGCCCAGGAGGCGAGCTGCGCCTCGTGTGTGACGACGACACCGGCTACGCCGCGATGCGTGGCGGCTCGCAACAGCCGCATGACACCCTCGCCGTTGACCGAATCGAGCGCACCCGTCGGCTCGTCGGCGAGCAGCAGGCCGCGCTTGCCGACGATTGCCCGCGCGATCGCGACTCGCTGGCGCTGGCCGCCCGAGAGCTCGTCCGGATAGCGACCGGCGTAGTTCGCCACGTCTAGCACCTCCAGGGCCTTCAACCCCGCCTCTCGTGCGGCCTTTGCGCGGGCTCCGTCGAGCTCGAGGGGCAGAGTGGCATTTTCGAGTGCCGTCAGCCCGGGAAGGAGGTTGAAGTCCTGGAACACGTAGCCGATCGAGCGGCGTCGCATCTTCGCCCGATCACCGCGCGAGACACTTGCGAGGTCGACGCCGTCGACGAGAACGTGACCGGTGCTGGGGTCTTCGAGGCTGCCGGCGATGGTGAGCAGCGTGCTCTTTCCGGAGCCGCTCGGCCCCATCACGGCCACGAGCTCCCCGCGCTCGACCGAGAGGTCGACGTCGTTGAGGGCGTGTACCTCCGTCGGGCCCGAGCCGTAGATCTTCGATACGTGCTGTAGTTCGAGTGCGTTCGTCATTGCGACACCTCCGTCGCACGAGTTGGTTCGGATGTCAACGAGCTCTCCGGGGCTCTACGAGCGGACGGCCGCTGCCTCAACCGAGCGTCCGCGGCGTCGAGCCACCGAACGATCCCTTCGAGCCGGAACAGCTCCGCATCGGCGACGAGCGCGAGCGGCACGTCGTCTTCGTCGGCCTCGGCCTTGATGCGCGTGTAGCGCTGCATGACCTCGATCACGTGCCGGCGGTGCACCTGCAGGATTTCGTGAATGTCGATCTCGGGGATCTGCAGGGCAACGAGCACCTTGATCACGAGCTCGTCGCGCGGGGGAGGAACGAGGTCGGGCGGAGTACGAAGCCAGCCGGCCAGCTCGTTCGCGCCGGCAGAGGTGATCCGGTAGCGCCGCCGCGACCGCTCGCCTTCGCCGCCATCGGTCTCGACGAGCCCATCCCGCTCGAGGCGCTGCAGCGTCGTGTAGACCTGGCCGACGTTCAGCGGCCACACCTCGCCTGTCCGGGATTCAAACTCCGTCTGGAGTCGCAGGCCGTATTTCGGGCCCTCGACCAAGAGGGCGAGGAGAGCGTGCGGGACGCTCATGAGTGGCTTCTCTCCGCTGGCATACTCAGTAGAATACTGAGTATAGATGAGCGAGGCAAGCGTGCTCGCCGTCGCGGCGTTCGTCGCCAGCGCGTCAGCGAACGTCTGCGAGCCGCTCCGCGACGACGGCCGCGAGAGGCAGATCCGCCTCTGCGCCTTCGCCCATGGGCGCCCGAACGGATGCGGCCAGGGCTGCCCGAAGTGGTGCGGGCTCGAGCGCGCCGACGTGGGTACCGTCGAACCGAGCAAGGGTCTCGGCGGGGAGGTTGTCGTAACCGCGCGCCTGGGAGGCCGGCACTCCCTGGCGCAGGCATGCAAGCGAGAGCGCGTGGTCGCGCACCGCGCCGACATAATGCTCGGCCTGCCAGACCCGCCTACGCTCGATGCACGCCCGCGCGTGGAGCGCGTAGACGACGCCCCACCCGAACACGTCCTCCGTGACTAACGGCGTGGGAATGGACATGTTTCCGGGCGTCGTCGCAACCTCGGGGTCGGTTGCGGCCGTCTCGCCGAAGAGCAGACGGAATCGGGGGCCCGCGGGACGAAACCGCGGCGCGGGTGTGAGTGAAAGGTCGAACTGAAGCGCGTCCGGTAGCAGGAATACGCGATAGATGGTCGCACCGCGCGCGAGATCGACCAGCCGGACCGCGCCGAGCTCATCGATGAGCGTGGTCGTCCAATCACCGAGAACATCGGTGACCGAGGCGTGGTCGGCGACCGCGAAGGTGAGGTCCAGGTCGGAGTAGCGGTCGCCATCGTCCACAGCGAGCGAACCGACGGCAGCTCCGGCTACGACACGTTCGTCCTCTCTCGCGAGCCGTAGTACGTTCTCGCGGAGGGCATCTCGCTGCTCGACGGTGAACACGTCACGGGTAGCTGACCACTGTGACCGGAACGTCCGGGTTGGCGATCGTCGACGATCCGCCCGTGTCGTTGACGACGTTGAGGATGCCGCCCTTTCCGGCGCTCGGGTCGAGGAAGACGGTCAACAGATCGTGAAGGCTGCCCGGCGGCAGGTCGGTCGGGACCTCGAAGGCGTGGGCGGCGAAGATGTCGATGCCCTGGTTGAAGAAGCTGTAGCTCCCCATGCCGTAGCCGCTGAAGCTGTTGACGTCGTCGGCGATCTTGAACGCGGCCCAGCCGTCGACGCCGGGGGCCTCCATCCAGGCCGCCTGGCTGGGCGGGTCGTAGGGCATCTCGTTCTGGAAGAAGATGACCCTCCCGTTCTGGCCGTTCCAGATCACCTCGTACTTCTGGTAGTGCTCGACGAACAGGCCGTACGCTGTGACGTCGTCACCGTTGACGATCACGCCCGTGTCGGCGGTATTGGCGCTCCAGCCGACGCCGTTTCCGTGGTCGGCACGCCAGGCCCAGATGTCGTCGAGCAGCACGTTGTCACTGTTCACGATCAGGCTCGTCGTCGCCTTGCCCGGCGTCGCGCCGCCGATGCGGAAGAAGACGTCCTGAAGCGACGTCGGATCCGCGGGGTCGCTCTTGTGGGAGTTCGAGCTGCCGACCTGCAGCAGCACCGGGGAGCTCACCGGCCCGGCGTCGAACAAGAGGCCTGCGAGCTTGACCCCCGGAACGTCGGCGACCTCCATGGTCACGACACCGTCGTCGGGGACGAGGGTCGGGAAGCCGAGGCCGAGCACGACCGTGCCGGCGCGCTTGACCTTGATCGTCTTGTCGATGTGGTACACGCCGGGCGTGAAGAGGAGGTTCTGACCGCGAGAGAGCGCGTTGTTGATCGCCTGCACGTCGTCCATCGGCTTGGCGATGAAGAAGTCGTCGATCGAGATCGAAGAGCCGGCGGTCGTCCCGCGATCCCAGCTTTCGCCCACCGAATTGCGCTGCGCTGATGGAACGGAGACGTTGTAATGCCCGCCCGAGTCCACGTACAGATACGGCGCATCTCGTGTCACGGGGCTCGTCGGGACTGTCGTGTAAGGACCTCCGCACGACGCCTGAGCGGGGAAGCACTGGGCCGGCGCGCCTACGACGCCGGAGAAAACCTGATTCCAGACGCCGTTCGTCCACCCGTCGAGCGTGCTGTTCCTCACCAGCCACTGCTGCTGCGAGCCGTTGACGATCGTGCTGCCGTCGAACCGCGAATCCGCGATGAAGCCGCCACTTGCAAACGACGGCGCGGTGCAGTAGTCCATCAGCGTCGCGAAGCCGTTGACGTGCACGCGCCGCATCGGCGCGGCCTGCGACACGGCCCAGAACTCGCCGTTGTAGCAGCCGAAGTTTGGCGTGTTCACGTTGATCGTCAGGTTCGACAGCGACCGCCAGAAGTTGTTGAGCGCGGTGCAGAAGCCGTTCACGCACTGGTTGCGTACGTAGACGGACCCGTTCACCACGACGTCGCTCGGCGAGAGGCCGAGGCCTGCAACGCTCGTGTAGTACCCGACCTGGAAGTTCAGCGGCTGCTGAGGCGTGCCGTATGTGCCGGGCTTGAACAGCAGCGCATAGCGCTGTGAGCCGAACTGATTCGGCACCTGTTGCGCGGCAACGGCGTCGACGGTCGCCTGGATCTGGCTCGTCGGCATGCTCGGGTCGAAGATGACCACGTTCGGGCCGAAGTCGGGCTGGCCGGCAGCCGGCTTCGCGGCCGCGGCCGCGCCGACCCCGAGGACGAGAGCGGAAGCGACGGCCAGGGCGAGGACCAGCAGGCGTCGGCGGACAGAGTGCGCAACTGACGAGGGGCGGTCGAAAGCGGCGTGCGGTGGCATGAGCAAGAACCCCCTTCCGCTGAGCATGAAGCCTCGTCCCGAGCACGAGGCGAGCGCGAAGATACCAACGCCGGCTACCTGACGTCGAAGCCCGAAGGAGGGGCGCGCACGACGTGTGTCAGCGCACTTGCGGCGCCAGTCCGAGCCGGACCGCTTCGGAGCTCGCCTCTGCGCGCGTCCTCACGGACAGCTTCCGAAGGATCGCTGAGACGTGATGGTCGACGGTCCTTCGAGACACGAAAAGCCTCTCGGCGATCTCGCCGTTCCGCAGGCCGTCGGCCACGAGCGCGAGCACTTCGAGCTCGCGCTGGGTGAGGCCGGCGGGGCTCTCGCGTGTTCGCCGACGTGGGCCGCGGGGCAGACCACGTGCGCCTCGTTCGCGCAGCCGGCGAGCCACGATGGCTGTGGCCGGCGGCGCCTCCAGCGCGTGAAGCTCGTCGAGGCCTTGGCGCAACGCGTCGTCGTCGTCAGCGGCGGCCAGCGCGAGTGCGGCCTCGTAGTTGCAGCCGCTCCGGCGCCACGCGTCGGCAGCGCGCGTCCAGTCGCCGGCGAGCTGAAAGGCGAACGGCTCAGGCATCGTGGCGGGTAGCTCCTCCTCGATCCCGGCCCGCCGCCGCCAGACGGCGAGCTCCCCGCAGACCCACGGTGATCCCAGTCGAAGAGCAAGTCGAAAGACCGGCTCGGTCGCCGGCGCGATCTCCTCCGGCCGCCCTTCGAGCCAGGCTGCCTCGGCGCGTGCGGCAGCGACCTGCGACGTCCACCAGAGCTGCTCCGTCCGTTGTGCGACCCCGTCGGCGTCCGCGAGCGGCGCCCAGGGGTCGGGGTCACCACGCCGTGCGCGCAGGACACCCAGAACGATCCTCGCCTGCAGCGATGACAGCGTGCACCGCTGGGCGAGGACGAGTGATGCCGTCTCGGCTGCCTGATCCCACATCCCTCGCTTGAGCTCGAGCCAGCTTCGCATCGCCAGCAAGTAGCGTCCCCAGACGGCGAGGTCGCGCTCTTCGCAGAAGGCGAGACCTATGTAGACGTGGGTCGCCATCTCGTCCAACGAGCGCTGCCGGCAGGCCGCCATACCGAGGAGAAGATGGGCGCGGCCGATCTGGTTGTCCAGGCCGAGCTCGGTCGCGAGCTCGAGCATCTGCTCGAGGTCGCGCCTCCCCTCGGCTGCACCGCGAAGCGCGTTCGCGGCACCGCGCGTCCCCAGAGCACCGACGTACACCTCCGAATCCTCAAGGTGCTGCGCGACGTCAATCGCTCTGTTCGCCCAATCCACCGTCTGCCCCGTGTCCTCGGAGAACAGCGTGAGGGCCGCACGTGCGGAGTACGCCATCGCAAGCTCCCGACCGGCGGAGGCTTCCTGCAGCAGCGAGACGGCCTGATCGGCAAGCTGTGTCGCCTCAGGCGCACGTCCCATGTTGAGATGAACCAGAGCGAGCCAACGGAGGGCGTCGCCCTCGTTTAGCGGGTCACCCAGCTCGCGGTATTTCGCGATCGCCTGCTCGGACGCTGCCTGCGCCTCGGCATCCTGGGTTGTCAGGTAGCACTCGAACGACCGCCGCGCCAGGAGCTCTGCGCATTGCTCCGGCGAGCTCGTCGCGGCAAAGCGAAGGGCGCGGGCGTACTGGTCGGCAGCCTCGCGGTGAGCGCCGACGGATGCGGCCCGCGCAGCCGCAGCGGGCGCGTATCGGAGCACGGCGGCGGCATCCCCGGCCGCCTCCGCATGGTGCGAGACCCGGGCGGTATCGGCAGTTCCGTTCGCCTCGAGCGCGCGCAGGGCGGCGCGGTGCAAGGCCACGACCCGATCGGGAGCGCTCGCTTCTTCGATCGCCAGCCGCGCGAGCTCGTGCCGGAAGCCGATCGAGCCTCCGCCTGCCGTGAGCATGCCCGCGGCGATGCATTCGTCGAGGGTCGCGAGCGCGTCCGGGACAATGGCTTCGAGCAGCCACAACTCGGCATGCACAGGCGACAACGCGGCGGCTTCCAAGAGCGTCCAGGCCGTCGGTGTCAACCGAGCTGCGCGCGCAAGAACAGCATCGCGGACAGTCGCGGGGATCTCCTCTCCGGTCGCAAGCACCTCGGTGACGAAGAAGGGGTTGCCACCGGTCTTGCGGTACAGCTCGTCGGGCTGGGCAAAGTCCGGCGTCGCCAGCGTCCACACAGCGTCGAGTGAGAGCGTCGGGAGCTGTAACCGGCTGATCGACTCGCTCGATCCGAGCTCGCCGAGCACACGGCGGAGTGGATGAAACCGTCCGAGCTCAGTGTCTCGATAGCTCACGAGGACCAGTGCCGGGACCGTGCTGTGGAACCTCCCGAGCAGCCGGAGCACGTCGAGCGTCGCGTCGTCGGCCCAGTGCACGTCCTCGAGCACGAGGATCGTCGGCGCCTCTTGCTGCAACTCGCGCACAAGCGCCAGCGAAACCTCGTGAGGCGTCGTGCGACGCTCCAGCTGCTCTCGGAAGTCGCGCCGGCACGACAATGCGATTTCGAAGAACGGCACGAGCGGCGTCGGCATGAGGAGCGGCTCGCACGAGCCCCAGAGGACGCGGGCCGATCCGCCGTAGCCGGCGCAGAATCTTCGTAGCAGGGACGTCTTGCCGACACCTGCCTCCCCGCTCACGAGCACGACACGGCCTCGCGACGTGTCTAGGACCGCCTCCAGGAATCCGGCGAGCGTCGCCAACTGCTCGTCGCGCTCGAGGAGCTCGCCTGTGCCCTGTGAAGCAGCGCTGGGCGTGAACTGTCCCATCACTCGATTGTCCATCGACCCCCGCGACCCTTCAAGCGAGGCACCGGCGCATGCCGCGCGCCTCCCCTGGCCGGAGCCTACGCGTCAGTAGGGTAGCCCGGTGAGGGCGCGAGGCTGATGCAAGCGCTGGTGACGATTCCGGGCGTGGCCCACTCGACGCGCGTCGCCGAGGTCGCCGAGCCGAGCCCGGCGCAGGGCACCGTGCTTCTCCGGCCCCTGGAGGTCGGAGTGTGCGGCACCGATCGCGAGATCATCGAGGGTTTGTTCGGCGTCCCGCCCGACGGGTCCGACCGGCTCGTGCTCGGGCACGAGGTGCTCGCGCTTGTGGAGAGGGACGGGCACGGCTTCGCGCGCGGCGACCTCGTGGCGGCAACCGTCCGTCGCTCGTGCCGCCGGTGCGACGCCTGCGCGCAAGGGTCTCCCGACGCCTGCGAAACCGGCCAATACCTCGAGCGCGGTATCACCCGGCTCGATGGGTTCGCGTGCGAGGTGATCGCCGAGGCGGCCGAGGAGCTGGTGGCCGTTCCCGGCTCGCTCGGGCGGCTTGGCGTCCTGGCCGAGCCGGCGTCGATCTGTGCGCGGGCGCTGCGCCACATCGAGGTCGTCGGCGCCCGCCAGCACTGGTCGGCGCGGCGTGCGCTCGTGGTCGGTGCAGGGGCGATCGGCATGCTCGCGACGTATTTCCTGCGACTCGAGGGACTTGACGTCTGGACGGCGGCGCGCGGGCCGGCGACGAGCCTCAAAGGCGAGCTCGTGGCCGCCTCGGGCGCCGAATACGTGTCCGTTGCGGAGACGACCTTGCAGGCTCTCGCGGACGCGACCGGCGGCTTTGACCTCGTGATCGAAGCGGCCGGCGACGCACAGACGATGCTGAACACGATCGGGTTGCTGCGACGAAACGGCCTCGCGTGCGTCCTCGGCCTCGACGGGCGCCCGCAGCGCGTGAGCATCGACGGCACCGTTATCGGCGTCGACCTCGTCCTGCAAAACCGCGCCGTCTTCGGCAGCGTGAACGCTCGCCGCGACGACTGGCGCGCAGCCGTCGACCTTCTCGATCGCACCAGGGCGCGTTGGCCCGCTGCGCTCGAGGCGTTCGTCGGCTGTCGTGTGCCACTCGACGAATTCTCGGACGCCTTCGCATTCGGCGGCGTCAAAGCAACTCTCGTCCTAGCCTGACGTGACCGACCCCGCCGACCCCGAACGAAGTAACCGCGCCGCCGCCGGCCGCTCCTTCGAAGGGGCTCGCCGCCGTGCCCGAGCCGACCTGACCGACGGGGTCGACCGCGCTGGCGCCCGCTCGCACTTCCGCGCGATGGGCATCGAGCCGGAACGGCTGCGAGGCCCGATTGTCGGGATCGCCACGTCGTGGACCGGCACGATGCCGTGCAACCTGAACCATCGCGTGCTGGCGGACGCCGTCGGGGAGGGCGTCAGCGCTGCGGGCGGCGTACCGCTCCCGTTCAACACGATTGCGGTCTCCGATAACCAGACACAGGCGACGCCGGGGATGCGCGCGTCACTCGTGTCGCGCGAGGTCATCGCCGACTCGATCGAGCTGATGGACGTCGCGCACGACTTCGACGCCGTCGTCGCAATCGTCGGGTGCGACAAGACCGTCCCGGCTGCGCTGATGGCACTCGCGCGGATTGACAAGCCCGCCGTCGTGCTCGCCAGCGGCCCAATGCGTGCAGGCACCTGGCGGTCGCGACGGGCGACGATTCTCGAAGTGTGGGAAGCCGTCGGCGCGTACCACGCGGGTCGCCTCGACCGGGATTCGCTCGACGAGCTCGAAGCAGCCGCGTGCCCCGGACCGGGCACGTGCGCCGGCCATTTCACCGCCAATACGATGGCGCTCGCACTCGAGTGCCTCGGTATCGCGCCGCTCGGAACGACGCTCGTCCCTGCCGACGACGTGCGGACGCGGAAAGAGCATGCGGCCCGCGGCGGCGAGCTCGCCGCCGAGCTCGCTAAGGCCGGCGGGCCCTCCGCACGAACGTTCCTCGACCGGCGCGCACTCGTGAACGCGATGGCGGGCATTGCGGCGAGCGGCGGCTCGACCAACGCGCTCATCCACCTGATTGCGATCGCCCGCGAGGCTCGGGTCGAGCTCAGCCTCGACGAGCTGACGGACGTGTCGGCCCGCGTGCCGATCATCGCGAACCTCACCCCGTCCGGCGTCCACGTGGCCACCGAGCTGCATGACGCCGGCGGCGTTCCGGCATTGCTGCGCGAGCTCATCCGGAACGGGCTTGTGGACGGAATCGCACCAACCGTCGAGGGGGCTACGCTCGCTGAGGCAACGGCCGACGCGCCCGCGCCGGATGGGTCGGTCGTCTCGCGGATCGAGGCGCCGTTCAAGCCGCCGGGCGGCCTCGTCACGCTGCGTGGGAATCTCGCGCCCGACGGCTGCGTCGTGAAGGTGGCCGGTACCGACCTTCGCCGGCACTCGGGCCCCGCGCGCGTATTCGAGTCGGAGGAGGAATGCGAGGCGGCGATCGCCGCCGGACGCGTCGTCGCAGGCGACGTCGTCGTCGTCCGAAACGAGGGCCCGGCGGGCGGCCCGGGCATGCGCGAGCTGCTGAAAGCGACCGCGGCCCTCGTCGGCGCCGGGCTCGGCCCCACCGTCGCGCTCGTCACCGACGGGCGCTTCTCCGGCGCGACGCGCGGCCTAATGGTCGGGCATGTCAGCCCCGAGTCCGTGCGCGGCGGGCCACTCGCCGCGGTTCGGGACGGTGACACGATCACGCTCGACGTCGACGCACGGTCGATCGAGGTCGGCCTCGGCGACGACGAGATCCGCCGCCGAGTCGCACGGCGACCGGCGCCCTCGCGAAGCGACGGCAACGGCGTGCTCGCGCGATACGCCGCGCTCGTCAGTTCTGCGTCAGACGGTGCGGTGCTTTCGCTCGGTCAGCGCTCTCCGTCCCAGTAGTCGAGGTGGGCGGAGCGCCGGAGCATGTAGTGCTGCTCGCCGACCCAGACTCCGATCTTGTCGCTGTCGGGGTACTCGGCGATTCCGAACGGGCTCTTGGTCGAGAGGAGCGCGATCCGTGCGAGCTCGTCGCCCTCGTTGCGGACGCCGTGCGCCCCGTTCGGGCCCGACGGGAAGCAGACCGTGTCACCGGGCTCGAGCGTCCGCTCGCCCTCAGGCGTGCGCAGCGTCGGCCGTCCCGCCAACACGATCAGCCACTCCTCGTCGGTCCACTCGAAGTGGTACGGGCAGACGGCCTGACCGGTCGGGAGCTCGTAGAGGCTCATCCCCATCTGTGTTGCCCCGACCTTCTTGCCAACGCGCACCGCGCGTGTTTGCTCGTAGCCCGCCGGCTCGTTCCCGTCGGGCCCGATGTCGGTCTCACCACGGAAGATGTTGAAGATGTCCATCGGCCTGAGGCTACGTGGAGCGAACCGCTCGCGGCGGCCCGACGAGCTCGTAGGAGAGGTACGCGAGGCCCTTACCGACCGTCCGGCTGTCGAGGAGGCGCATTGGCTTCTTGTCGCTCGTCTCGGCGAAGAGGCGCTCGCCGGCCCCGAGCACGACCGGGAAGACCGTCAGCCGCAGCTCGTCGACGAGGTCGTGCTCCATCAGCGTGTGCACGAGCTGACGGCTGGCGTAGACGACGATCTCCCCGTCTAGCGTTTCCTTCAGCTTCGCGACCTCGCTCACTGCATCGCCGTTCAACACCGTCGCGTTGTTCCAGACGGGATCGACGGAACTTGTGGACACGACGTACTTGGGCAGGCTGTTCAATCTGTCCGCCCACTCTCCGGTCCGGGACGACCATCTTGCGGCGAACCACTCGTCGGTCCGCCGACCGAGGAGCAGAGCCTCGGCGCCCAGCGCCTCTTCGAGCTCGACCTCGGCCCAAGCTTCGCGGTCCTCGCCCAAGAATTCGTTGAACCAGCCGCCGTGGGTGAAACCCTCGTCACCGGTTGGGTCCTGGACGACTCCATCGAGCGAGACGTTCTCGCTGACCACGATCTTTCCCATCTCGGTTTTCCTTTCACTCGACTGTTCCTGTGTTTCTCGAGGCGTCTGCCGCGACGAAAACTGAGCGGCGAATTTCAAGCCGCCCCGTCGTCATTACTTTGGTGGCGGTGAAAGGAAGAGTCTGTGCGAGGAGACGAGGGTGACCGAGCAAACCCTTGTGCGTGCGCGCGGAGGCGACGAGGACGCCTTCCGCGAGCTGACCGACCCCTACCAGCGTGAGCTACAGGTGCACATCTACCGGATTGTCGGCTCGATGCAGGACGCCGAGGACCTGCTCCAAGAGACGCTGCTCGCCGCGTGGCGCGGCCTCGACCAGTTCGAAGGACGCGCTTCGGTCCGCGCCTGGCTGTACCGGATCGCCACGAACCGCTCACTTGATGCCCTTCGCGCCGGTCGGCGTCGTCCGCAAGACCAGCCGATGACCCGGATGCCTGAGCCGACACGCTGGAGCGAGCCGGTCTGGCTCGAGCCCTATCCAGACGTTCTCCTGGAGGGGATCTCGGACGAGGCTCCCGGCCCGGAGGCGCGCTACGAAATGAAGGAGGCGATCGGACTCGCATTCCTCGTCGGGCTTCAGCATCTCCCGCCGCAGCAGCGCGCCGTCCTCGTGCTCCGCGACGTGCTGGGCTACCGCGCCGGGGAGGTCGCCGAGATGCTCGAGACCAGCGAGACATCGGTCAACAGTCTCCTGCGCCGCGCGCGTGCGGCCTTCGAATCTCGCTTGCCGGCCGCAGGACGCGAACGAGCGCCGCTCCCGAACTCCAAGCGCGAACGCGACATCGTCGGTCGCTTCGCCGAGGCCGTCGAGAACGGCGACGTCGACGGGATGGTCGCCCTCCTGACCGAGGACGCGTGGGTGACGATGCCACCGCTCCCGCACGCCTACCAGGGACGCAACACGATCAATTCGTTCCTGCGCGGCTCTGAGGAACGCCGCGGCGCGCCGCTGCGGTTGGTGCCGACGCGCGCCAACACACAGCCGGCTTTCGGCTGCTACCTGCCGGTGCCCGAAACCGGCATCGCGCGTGCCTACGCGCTCTTTGTGCTGACCCTTGAAGGCGACCAGATCTCAGCCATCACATGGTTCGCCGATCGCAGCGTGCTGCCGCGGTTCGGCCTGCCGCGGACGCTGCCATAGAAAGGATGTCGGCAATCTCACGCGCTGCCACAGCAGCGCGTTTTAGATTCCCGGAGATGCCGTGCATCGTCGTCGACAGTCCCATCGGGCCGCTCGGTCTCGTCGCGTCCGACGCCGGCCTGCGAGCGGTGCTCTTCGAGGGCGACAAGGTCCGCCGGGAGGGCCGAGCACGAGTCCTCGCCGAAGCGGCGCGTCAGCTCGACGCCTACTTCGAAGGCGACCTCCTCAGTTTCGACTTGCCGCTCGACCTGCACGGAACCGAGTTCTACCGCCGCTGCTGGCTCGCGCTTACGTCTATTCCGTACGGACAAACCGTCAGTTACGGTGAACAGGCCCGCCGGCTCGGGCTCGGCAGCGATGCCGCACGCGCGGTCGGCGCCGCGAACGGCCGCAACCCGCTTCCGATCGTCCTGCCGTGTCATCGCGTCATCGGCGCAAACGGCTCGCTCACCGGCTTCGGCGGCGGGCTGCATGTGAAGCGCTTCCTGCTCGAGCACGAGGGCGCGCTGCTGCCGCTCGAATAGGCGTCGCTGCGTTCCGTCAGCCGTCCTCGTACTCGTCGTGGCGGCGCCACCACTCGTACGGCTTGCCCTGAGGGTAGCCGGCGGGAGAGTCCTCCCACTCCTCCTGGCGGCCGAGCGGCGTCAGGTCGAGGAGCGTCCACACGCTGCCGAGCGCCTCGACGCCGCGGCTTGACGTGAAGTAGGTGCGAAAGACGTCGTCGCCTTCGCGGAAGAAGACGCTCAGACCGAACGACTCACCATCCTGGTAGACGTCCGCCTGCGGCGTCTCGGGGGAGCGACCGAAGTCAACGTTGAAGTCGCTCTCGAACGACGAGTACCACGGGATCTCCCACCCCATGCGCATCCGGTACGCCTCGAGCTTCTCGATCGGCGCACGGGAGACGATGGCGAACGACGTGTCACGCGCGTGCAGGTGTGCTAGATGGCCGATCTGGTCGATGAACATCGAGCAGCCGTCGCAGCCTGCGTCCTGATTCGGCCCGAACATGAAGTGGTAGAGGATCAGCTGCCGGCGACCCTCGAACAGGTCGATGAGCGGCACCTTGCCCTTTGGTCCGTCGAGGACGTAGTCCTTGTCGATTCGAACCATGGGCAGCCTGCGGCGCTCGGCCGCGAGCGCGTCTCGTTCCTTTGTGGCTTGTTTCTCCTTGGCCAGGAGCGCATCGTGCGCTTCCTGCCACTCGACCGCTGAGACAACGGGCGGTGGGTTCATCCGATCCTCCTCTCGGTCGTCCAGGCTCACGGCGTCATCTCCATCGAGGGCGATCCGTCGGGCTCGGTCAGTCCGGGGACGCTTCCCGGCGATGCCGCGACCCAGATCCCGAGCGCGACGAGGACAACCGCGAACACGCGCGAGAGCTGCCGGCCATAGGGGAGCACCTTCTGACCGAAAATCACGGCCGCGATGAGGGCCATCCAGAGCAGGCTCATGACGCCGAGCACAAAGAGCACGATCATCAGCCCACCGGAGCACCCGACGCAGTCGATACCGTGGGCAAGGCCGCTCCGGAACGCACCGGTGGGGTGCTCCGGGCTGCGGCACCGGCCCAGGCTGAGCTGCTTCAGAGGTGTCAGCTCGTAGATGCCCGCAGCGACGATCGCTCCGGCCGCGACGTACGGGCCACTCGCATCCCACGCCAGCCAGCCGGTGTGGAATGAGGTTACGAGCCGGAACAGCGCGTACGCGACGAGGCCGTAGGCGGTCCAGACGGCGAGGTACCCGGCCACGAAGAGGGCCGTCGGAACGCGTCGAGCGAAGCGGGCGACATGCACCGCAACCGGCGTAGTGGAGGGCAGCATCATCGCCGCGGTCATGGTCACCCAGATGCCGACGAACCACCCGAGCCCGCCGAGATCGGTGCCGGGGCCGGCGTCCATTCCGCGCATCCGCACGACCGTCAGCACCCACGCGGCGACAGCCGTGCCTGCGAGCAAACCGGTCGTTCGGGCTCTCGTGAGGAGCACGTTCACGAACCTCGACGGCTTACGCGGTCAGGCGGGATACTCGTCCTTCCGCCAGGCGCGCGGCTCCTCGGGCGGCGCCTTCGGCGTCCGTTCGAGCAGGAAGGTGTAGTAGGGCGCGACGAACGGGTCGGGAGCCACCACCGTGTACGTGTGGTAGACGGTGCCGTCCTCGCGTGCAAAGGCGATCCAGCTCGGTGCTTCCCGCAGCCCGTCCTCGAGCTTGGCCCCGACCTGGCCCGACCACTCCTCGAGCCACACGGGCGGGTTGTCGACCATCTCCTTCACCTCGGGCACCTGCTGCGCCTGCTCCGGGGTCATGGCGAGGCCGAAGTCGAATGCGAAGTCGGTGTTGTAGGTCGAGACGTAGGGGAACTGCCAGCCCATCCGCTTCTTGTAGGCGGTCAGGCGCTCGATCGGCGCGCGTGAGAAACAGATGAGCGTCACGTCGCGGTGGTTCAGATGGATGAGGGTGCCGTCGAGGCCGTCGCCGAGGTTGGTGCAGCCGGGGCAGGCTCCGTTCTCGTAGTCCGGCCCGAACATGATGTTGTAGGCGAGGAGCTGTGAGCGGCCGTCGAACAGTTCGGCGAGGGTCTTCTTGCCGTCCTCGGTGTCGAACTCGTACTCCTTCTCGACCCGCACCCAGGGGAGGTCGAGCCGCTTCTTCTTGATTTCCTCGTTTTGCTCGGCCTGCTCGCCCTCGAGTTTCGCAAGCTCGTCCCTGGCCGCCTGCCATTCCTCTCGTGTTCCGATCTTGTGCTCAGGCATTCCTTCCTCCTCTGGCCTCGGTCGCTCCCGGTCGGAGCGAGTTCCGCTTCGGATCAACAGTGCTGTTCACTTTGTAAGACCCTAGCCTCGGGGCAGACTCATCGGTCGACCCCCGTCGACCTCTAACGGCGGTGCTTGCGCAGAACCTCACGCGCGTCGGCCACCGGCCCGAGATGCTCGAGCTTGTCCGGATTCGTGACGCCGCGGATCGTCTGCACGAGCCCGTCCGCGACGTCGAGGGACATCACGGCGCCGATCCGGCCCTCGTCATCGAGGAACATGACGCCGGGCTGTCCATTGATGTGCGCCGCCCGATGCGTGACGCCGAGTTCCCTCGTCTGCTTGAGCATTCCGGCGATCAGCTTCGCGACGCGCTCGCGTCCGTAGATCGGCTTCGGCCAGGACGGCGCCTTACCCCCGCCGTCGCCGTAGACGACGACGTCAGCCGCCAGCATCTCTTCCAACGCCGCGAGGTCGCCGCGTTCGGCAGCCGCGAAGAATCGTTCGACGAGCTCGTCTCGCTGCTTCCGTGAGGCTTCGAAACGCGGCCGACCCTCGTCCACGTGCCGCCGCGCACGGACGTAGAGCTGCCGGCAGTTGTCCTCCGTTCGATCGACGATCCCGGCGATCTCGTCATAGCCGTAGTCGAACACTTCGCGGAGAAGGAACACTGCGCGTTCGACCGGCGTGAGGCTCTCCAGCAGGACGAGGAAGGCCATCGAGAGCGAGTCGGCCGTCTCGACATGCGCCGCCGCATCAGGCGCCGAGTCGTCGGTGAGAAGCGGCTCGGGTAGCCACTCCCCGACGTACCGCTCGCGCCGTACGCGAGCCGACCTGAGGTGGTCGATGCTCAGCCGCGTCGTCACCGACGAGAGGTACGCCTTCGGCGATTCGATCCTCGTTCCCTCCGCCTCGGCGCGATGGATACGAAGGAACGCCTCCTGGACGATGTCCTCCGCCTCGCTGACGCTGCTGATCATTCGGTAGGCGATCGAGAACAGCAGGGGCCGGAACTGTTCATAGGGCGCTTCGGTTCGCATGCAGCTCTAGACGAGATAGCACGCGCGCATGTGACTGCGCGTCGGTTGTCACAGGCGGATGCGTGCCCTCGTCTTGGAGCACGAAGCGAATGAAAGGAGCCAAAACATGAGGATCTTCGTTGCAGGCGCGACAGGGGTGGTTGGGAAGCGACTCGTTCCCCTGCTCTGCGCCAACGGACACCAGGTCGTCGGGACCACGCGATCCGCCGGCAAGATCGGCCAGCTTCGCGCTCTCGAGGCGGAGCCGGTCGTGCTCGACGTTCTCGATGCGGAGGCTGTCGGCAGAGCCGTCTCCGAGGCGGGGCCCGATGTCGTCGTGCACCAGGCGACGGCGCTGTCGGACCTGTCCAGCCTGCGCAACCTCGACGAGGCATTCGGGGCAACGAACCGCCTGCGAACTCTCGGCACTGACAATCTGTTGGCGGCTGCGACGGCGGCCGGCGCCAGGAAGTTCGTGGCCCAGAGCTTCGCCGGCTGGCCGTACGCAAAGGAGGGCGCCGCCGTGAAGGACGAAGAGGCGCCGCTCGATTCGTCTCCACCGGCGAGCGCCGCGCAGACGATGGCGGCGATTCGTCATCTCGAGGCCGCCGTTGTCGGCGCCGAGGGGATCGAGGGGATCGCTCTCCGGTACGGCGGCTTCTACGGGCCCGGTACGTCGTTGTTCGAGGGCGGCGAGTACGTCGAGGGGATTCGCAAGCGCGCGTTCCCGATTGTCGGTAGCGGTGCCGGAATGTGGTCGTTCGTCCACATCGACGACGTCGCAGGCGCAACGCTCGCTGCGATTGAGCGCGGCCGACGTGGTCTCTACAACATCGTCGACGACGAGCCGGCCGCGACGACAGAGTGGCTTCCCTACCTGGCCGAAGTGCTCGGTGCGAAGCCGCCTCGTCACGTGCCGGAGTGGCTCGGGCGGCTCGTGGCCGGCGAGCAATTCGTCTCGATGATGACCGAGGGTCGCGGCGCATCGAACGCGAAGGCGAAGCGTGAGCTCGGATGGAACCTCGTCTACCCGACCTGGCGCGAAGGGTTCGCGAACGGTCTCGGTTACAAGCAGGATCGGAGCGCGGCGTAAGCCGCGCTCAAGCTTTCGCAAGCGGCAACGTGAACGTGACCCGCGCGCCCCCGCCGTCGCGGTTCTCGGCCCAGATCGTCCCGCCGTGCGCCTGCACCAGTCCGCGCGCGATCGCTAGGCCGAGCCCGGCGCCACCGCTCGAGCCGGTGCGGGACGCGTCCTCGCGCCAAAAGCGTTCGAACATCCGTTGCGCAGCCACCGGTGAGAGGCCGCTCCCGCTGTCCTCGACGGCGACGAGCACGTAGTCGGTGTCTGGCTCGACGACGACCGCGACCTCGCCTCTCGGCGACGAATGCCGGACCGCGTTCGTGAGCAGGTTGAGCAGCACACGCTCGACCTTCTCAGGCGCGATACGGACCATCGGGTTCGTGGAGACATTCGTTGCAACCTCGACGTCGCGGGCCCGCGCCTCGGCCCCGACCGAGCTCACACAGCGCGAGACGAGCTCGCCAAGCGGCGCGTCGCGCAGCTCGAGAGTGAGCGCGCCGGCGTCGATCCGCGCCAGCTCGAAGAGGTCTTCGACGAGCTCCGAGAGGATCTCCGTCTGTATGCGGATCGCCTCCAGGTACTCGCCCGGCTCGGCGAGCTCGTCCTCGACCGCCTCGACCATCGCGCGAAGGGAGGCCAGCGGCGTGCGCAGATCGTGGCTCGCCCAGGCGATGAGCTCCCGCCGCGCGTCGAAGAGCCGCTCGAGGCTCGCGGCCATCTCGTTGAACGACGCGCTGAGCTCCTGGA
>JBKPMS010000010.1:0-9517 GCA_046732275.1 Actinomycetota bacterium
TGAAGCCCCGGCGCTTGCCGAGGGCGAACTGGAACTAGAGGAATAAGGGAAGGGATCACAGCTTGATCGACATCAACGATTTCGACGCCATTCGCATCGGGCTTGCGTCCAGCAAGCAGATTCGCGACTGGTCCTCCGGCGAGGTAACGAAGCCGGAGACGATCAACTACCGCACGCTCAAGCCGGAGCGCGACGGTCTCTTCTGCGAGCGCATCTTCGGTCCGACCAAGGACTGGGAGTGCTACTGCGGCAAGTACAAGCGCGTCCGGTACAAGGGGATCATCTGCGAGCGCTGCGGCGTCGAGGTGACGCGGCAGAAGGTTCGGCGCGAGCGCATGGGTCACATCGACCTGGCAGCGCCGGTCTCGCACATCTGGTTCTTCAAGGGCGTCCCAAGCCGTATCGGCTACCTGCTCGACATCGCTCCGCGCGAGCTCGAGAAGGTTCTCTACTTCGCAGCGTCGATCGTGACGTCGGTCGACGTTGCCGCGAGGAAGAAGGACCTGAACGACCTCGAGGACAAGGTGCGGGCCGAGGGCGAGCGCATCGAGGTCGACCGCGAGGAGGCGCTCGCCGCGCTCGAGGATCGCCTCAAGCGGCGCCGCGACTACTTCGCCAAGGGCAGGGAGACGAAGTTCGACGAGGACGACGACTTCTGGGCCCGCGGCCTCTCCAACTGGGCCGAGGAGCAGGGCGTTCCGCCGCTCGAGGAGGCACGCACCCTCGCCGGCGGCATGTTCCCGGACCTCGTCGGCCAGATCACGACGGAGGACTCGAAGAAGATCCGCGAGCTCGTTCGCAACGCGGCGATCCGCGACGATCGGAAGCTCACACCGCGTGAGCTCGAGAACGTCGCCGTTGCGGCCGAGCAGATCCTGAGCGGGCTCGAGCCTCTGTTCAAGCAGCAGGCGAAGGCGACCGGCTCGAAGAAGGGCGCGATCTCGAAGCACATCAACCGCATCCTCGACGCGCTGCTCGAGGGCGATGAGATCGCCGAGGAGGACGCGAAGTTCGTCGAGGGCATCGACATGAAGAACCTCGAGCGATCCCGCGGCCTCGGCAACGGGCTGCTCGCCGACGTGGTCGACACGTGGGACGGCGAGCAGGACCTCCGCGAGCTGACGAACGACCTCTGCCTGCGCACCGACGGGAAGATCCAGAAGGAAGACCTCGACGCGATCATCCAGTGGGCCCTCAAGGTCCGCGAGATGTACCTCGACATCGAGTCGCGCCGGCAGGACGCCCGCGACGCGGCGGTCGACTCCGTCAACCGCCTCGAGCAGACGTGGCTCCTGTTCAAGGACCTCGAGCCGAAGATGATCGTCAACGACGAGCAGCTCTTCCGCGAGCTCAAGGATCGGTTCGGATCCCCCTATGGCTTCGGCGTGTACTTCCGCGGCGGCATGGGTGCGGAGGCGATCCGCGACCTGCTCAAGGACCTCGACCTGAAGGCCGAGGCTGGGTCGCTCCGCGAGACGATTCGCACGTCCAAGGGACAGAAGCAGCAGCGGGCGATCAAGCGCCTCAAGGTCGTGAACGCGTTCATCACCTCGGAGAACCGTCCCGAGTGGATGATCCTCGAGGCCGTTCCGGTGATTCCGCCGGAGCTTCGCCCGATGGTCCAGCTCGACGGCGGCCGCTTCGCCACGAGCGACCTCAACGACCTCTATCGGCGCGTGATCAACCGGAACAACCGCCTCAAGCGGCTGCTCGACCTCGGCGCGCCCGAGATCATCGTCAACAACGAGAAGCGGATGCTCCAGGAGGCCGTCGACGCGCTGTTCGACAACGGCCGCCGCGGGCGCTCCGTGACCGGACCGGGCAACCGCCCGCTCAAGTCGCTCTCGGACATGCTCAAGGGCAAGCAGGGCCGGTTCCGCCAGAACCTGCTCGGCAAGCGCGTCGACTACTCGGGGCGCTCGGTGATCGTCGCCGGCCCGAACATGAAGCTGCACCAGTGCGGCCTGCCGAAGCTGATGGCCCTCGAGCTCTTCAAGCCGTTCATCATGAGCCGGCTCGTCGAGCGGAAGTCCGTCCAGAACATCAAGGCGGCGAAGAAGTACGTCGACTCGATGACCGAGGAGGTCTGGGACGTCCTCGAAGAGGTGATCGCGGAGCATCCGGTGTTGCTGAACCGGGCGCCGACGCTGCACCGCCTCGGCATCCAGGCGTTCGAGCCCGTGCTCGTCGAGGGCAAGGCAATCCAGGTCCATCCGCTCGTCTGCCACGCGTTCAACGCGGACTTCGACGGTGACCAGATGGCTGTGCACCTCCCGCTGTCGGCGGAAGCACAGGCCGAGGCGCGCATCCTGATGCTCTCCTCGAACAACATCCTCTCGCCGGCGAGCGGCCGTCCGCTGGCCACGCCGACGAAGGACATGGTGCTCGGGACGTACTACCTGACCTACTGCAACCAGGATCTCTCGTCGGCTCAGGCCGAGGATCTCGACCCGAAGCCGTTGAGGTTCCAGTCAGAGGTAGAGGTCGAGCACGCGCTGGAGGCCGAGCAGGTGCACCTGCAGCAGCCGATCGAGTTCCGCTGGAACGGCGACTTGCTCCTGACCACGCCCGGCCGCGTGATCTTCAACGCGGAGGTCGAGCGCACTCTGGCCGACGCAGTCGAAGACTACGACGACGACGAGCCGCTCCACGAGTACATCAACCGCACGTTGCCGAAGCGCGAGCTCGACGCGTTCATCGCCGAGCTCGTCGACAACTACGGTGCGCATTCGATCGCAGCAGTCCTCGACATGATCAAGGACCTCGGCTTTAGCTACGCGACGCAGGCCGGCGTGACGATCTCGAAGAACGACATCGTCATCCCTCCGGACAAGGAGGAGATCCTCGCCGAGTATGAGGCGCGCGTCGCGCAGGTGGAAGCGCAGTACGAGCGCGGACTCATCACGGACGAGGAGCGCCACGAGTCGATCGTGAACATCTGGACGGAGGCCACCGACACCGTCGCCGACGCGATGGAGCGGACCTTCTACGAGCTGAACCCGATCTACATGATGGCCAACTCCGGAGCCCGCGGCTCCTCGAAGCAGATTCGTCAGCTCGCCGGCATGCGCGGCCTGATGGCGAATCCGAAGGGTGAGATCATCGAGCGCCCGATCAAGGCCAACTTCATGGAGGGCCTGTCGGTGCTCGAGTACTTCATCTCGACGCACGGAGCCCGCAAGGGTCTCGCCGACACGGCTCTGCGAACCGCCGACTCGGGCTACCTGACCCGGCGTCTCGTGGACGTGTCGCAGGACGTGATCATCCGCGAGGACGACTGCAAGACGAAGGAGTTCGTCGAGCTGCCGATCTTTGCGGCGGACGGGCTGAACAAGAGCATCCTCGGACGCACGCTCGCCGAGGACTTCCACAAGCCGCTCGCGAGCGGGAAGCCCGGGAAGACGATCGTCGCCGAGAAGGGCGAGGAGGTCACGCTGCCGGTCCTCGAAGGGATCGTCGAGGAGCTCGGTGACTCGGCCCGTGAGGTCAAGCTGCCGGTTCGGTCGGTGCTGAAGTGCCGGAGCGAGTACGGCGTTTGCCGCACCTGCTACGGGACCTTCCTGGCGACCGGCTCGATCGCCGAGATCGGCGACGCGGTCGGCATCATCGCGGCCCAGTCGATCGGCGAGCCGGGCACGCAGCTGACGATGCGCACGTTCCACACCGGCGGCGTGGCCGGAGCGGACATCACTCACGGTCTGCCTCGTGTCGTCGAGATCTTCGAGGCACGCAACCCGAAGGGGGCGGCGACGCTCGCAGAGGTCGGCGGCAAGGTCGACATCGAGGATACGGATCGCGGTCCGAAGATCACGATCGTCCCGTTCGACCAGTCCGAGGACGACGAGCCGAAGCCGATCCAGCTTCCGCGGCGCACGCGTCTACTCGTGACCAAGGGCCAGGATGTCGAGCCGGGTGACGCCCTCCACGACGGCTCGCTGAACCCGTCGGACCTGCTGCGGCTCAAGGGCTACACCGACACCGAGCTGTACCTCGTCGGTGAAGTGCAGAAGGTCTACAAGTCACAGGGCGTCGAGATCCACGACAAGCACATCGAGCTGATCGTTCGCCAGATGCTCAAGAAGGTGCGCGTCGAGAACGCCGGCGACACGGACCTGCTTCCGGGCCAGCTCGTCGACAAGACGGTCCTGGAGCGTGAGAACGTGCGCGCGAAGAAGGAGAAGAAGGAGCAGGCGACGTTCGAGCCGCTGATCCTCGGGATCACGAAGGCCTCGCTCGCGACCGAGTCCTTCCTCTCGGCGGCATCCTTCCAGGAGACGACGAAGGTCCTCACCGACGCGTCGATCGAGGGCAAGGTGGATCGCCTGGTCGGTCTGAAGGAGAACGTGATCATCGGGAAGCTGATCCCGGCGGCCACGGGCCTGAAGCGCTACCGGACGATCGAAATCGGTCCCTCGGACAAGGTGCCGGCGTCGTCGTACATGCGCCCGGCGACCGAAGAACAGCTGCTGGCGGCGCTCGAGGAGATCGACTCCGACGGCGGCAACGGCATCGACCTCGAGTCGCTCGGCATCGACTTCGGCGGCCAGCCGGGCGTCGACGACGGCGGCGTCAGCGGCCGGAGCGACCTGGAGGCCGAGGAAATCCCAGACGTCGACTCGCCTTTAGACGAGTAGCCGCTCCGTCGGAGTGGTTTCCGAAACGCTGTGGGGCCGGGCTTTGCCCGGCCCCACTCACAATCGCTTTCCGAAGCACGAGAATCATCATGGCGCCGAAGGCGCCGGATTCTCGTGCTCTAGTAAAGGGTTTGTGAGCGCTCGTAGGAGAGTTCCGCCGCTGCGGTTAATCTTGGGTCGCGTGAAGCGGCTCGGGCTCCTCGTCGTGGTCGCGCTCGCGCTGGCGCTGACCGGGGGCAAGGGGGCGCCGGCGAAAGAGCTGGCCGCAAATTGCAATCTGCCGTCGCGGACACCCGTGTGGCTGGACTTTGCCGACGGCTCGGTGCCGTTCTGGAACATGTTCGCGAAGCCCGGGGTCGTCGCAATGGCGTCGAACTACATCTTTCCGCCGAAACTGCGCGCGGCCGGCGCCAAGACCGTCTACTTCGATCTCTACTTGAACCGGCGGGTCGGGACGCCCACCAAGCCCGCGGATCCAGAGACGATCGTCGCGAAGGCGGACAAGTTCTACGAGTACGCGGCGGGGGCGATGGACTGCTCGAACCCCGTCATCGCCGAGAACGAGCTCTTCGGCGCCTGGCTCGCGACGCCGTGGTCGCCGACGAATGAGCAGTACCGCGCCAACGTCCTACGGTTCCTGCAGAGGTTGCGCGAGCGCGGGGCGCAACCGTGGCTCCTCGTCAACAGCCGCCCGTACACGGCGGAAGGCCCGGCGCTCGACTGGTGGCGCGCCGTCCGCGATGTCGCCGGCATCGTGCGCGAGGTCTACTTCCCCGCCCCGCTCGTCTACAAGCAAGGCCCGATCCAGGGTAGTCGCTACCTGCGCCAATCATTCAGGACGGGCATTCTCGACTTCACGAAGATCGGCGTCCCGGTCTCGAAGCTGGGCATCTTCCTCGGCTTTCAAACCACGCGAGGATCAGGTGGTCGCGAAGGGTTAGCCCTGCAACCGTGGCTTCGCACGGTGAAGTGGCAGGTCCTCGCCGCTCGCTACGTCGCGCGGGAGATGAAGTTCAGCTCCGTGTGGTCGTGGGGCTGGGCGCAATGGTCGACCACCCCCGGTGAGCACGACCCGGCCAAGCCGATCGCCGCGTGCGTCTACCTATGGACCCGGGATCCGAACCTCTGCAACGGGCCTCACGCCGCCGGGACGGGGTTCAACCCCTCGCTGACGGAGGGGCAGCCGATCCTCACACGGGGCCTTCGTTGCCGCATCGGGCAGGCGGCGGTGCGCTGGTCGGCCATCAATCCGATTCTCCGCTTGACCGGAGATCCCGAGCTCGCGTTCTCCAACGCATTCGCGCGGGCCGTGCAGGAGCGGACGGTCAAGGTGTCGACGGCGGATGTCCTTGCAGCCGAGCGGTCGATCATCTCCGCCCGCTTCGGCGGCTCTCGCGGCGCCTACCTCGGAGCGATCGCCGATGCCCGCGCGAGTCTCACCGTCGCCCGCGGCGTGATCGCGGACGAGCTGCGGCGCGCCCGCATCGAGAGCCGCTTTAGCGTCCCGGCGCCGAACGCCCAGCAGATCGCCGACTTCCACGAGACGTATGCCGAGCTGCAAGTGCGGCTCGTGCAGGCGAAGCAGAACGCCCAGTGGCTCGGCGGGCGCCGGACCGGCTATGCGCTCGAGTCCGCGGCGCCTCCGCGACTGATGGGGCTCGCGTCCGGGCGATGGTCCCCGCTCTGGTCGCCGCTCGGCTCGATCCAGGTCCGGCCGCTCGGACCGCCGATGCCGCTCGGTTCCATTCCGATCGGCGACGTCAGCCAGGGAATCCGCGCCGCGCTGGCCGCACAGGCGCGCGAGGACCGCTATCCGACGTGGCTCACGGCGGCGCAGAGGGCGGCGTTCCCCCTGGCGACGTGCTGGCGCGACCAGATGCCCCAGGTGGGCGACGTCGACCTCACGAACTACATGCCGTTCCTGGCTCTTACTTCGTAGCGCGGAGCAGGAAGCCGCTCTTGCCCGGGCGGACCTCGACTGTCGAATAGCCGGCGAAGAGCTCCGTCAGCCCTTCCCGCGTGTAGTCGAAGATCGGGCAGTTGTTGACCACCTCGTAGCGCAGCTTCCTGATCGGGCCTTTCGTCCAGGTCCAGCGGGGGAAGCTCGCGACGACGCTGCCGCCGGGCGCAAGGAGCTCCGAGATGCGCTGCACGTGCGCCGGAGCGTTGGCGATGTAGTCGAAGTAGCCGAGCGCGAGAGCGACGTCAAAGGAGCCGGGGATCGCTGTCTCGAGGAAGTCGCCCTGGATCAGCGTCACCTTGTCGCCGAAGCGCGACAGACGCTCGCGGGCAAGGTCCAGCATCGAGTCCGACAGATCGACGTCGACGTATCGCGAAGCTCCCTGGTCGAGTAGCGGCTCCCCGATCCGGCCCGATCCGCCGCCGACGTCGAGGACGCGAGGCGCGTCGTAGGAGCGCGCTACTTCCAGCGCGAACTCGCGCCGGTTGAAGAGCCCGGGTCGTAGCGCGCGCTGGAGCGCGTGCTCCTCGTCGTAGAGGTGGTCAAACGAGAACGCCTTCTTCCGAAAGTGCTCGCGAACACGCCCCGTAGAGTCGGTGGATGTCGTCATATGCCTGTTCGTAGCTCAGGAGCCGGTACCGCTGCGCAACCTCCTGCAGCCGCCGCGCTATCAGTGCTCGTCCTGTGTTCCTCCAGAGGCTGCGGGTCGTGGCGGTGACTCGTTGGTTTGCAGAAGGCGATCTCGGAAGTTCCGCTTCGAGCGGCTCCGGGTCGAATTCGTACGGATGAAAATACAGAACGGGGTAGGACGTTCGCGATCCCATGTGGTCGAGGCCGCGGTCGAGAACCCGACGCGGGAGGAGGCGCCAGTACGCCCCACCACCTACCGGCAGGCGCGCGGCGACGGCGACGGGCAGTTCCCAGAGGTCCTCGCCGCTCCGGAGCTCGAGCCGATACGGGGCAGAAGGGATGCCTCCGAGCCGCTTTCGAATACGCGGTGAGTCGTGCTGGCTCGAGTCGTATCGAAATCCGCGCTCCGCGAGCACGTCGTAGGCCCAGGGCGTCCGCCGGTTGATCGAGAACGCCGGCGCGCGGTACGCGACCGGTCGCCGCTGCGTGACCTCCTCGATCGCTGCCACGGCGCGCTCGAGGTCGGAAGCGAACTCCTGCTCGGTCTGGTCATGCACCAGAGTGTGGGCATAGCCGTGGCAGGCGGGCTCGTGCCCGCGGCGGACGATTTCCGCGACAAGGTCTCGATGGTTGTCGACCGTCATGCCGAGCAGGAAGAACGTCGCCCGTGCCTGGAGCCGGTCGAGGAGGTCGAGCACGACCCCCGTTTGGCGCTCGAGGGCCCGGTGCGGCCGGTCCCAGTCCGGCAGACCGAGCCGCCGGTGGACGAGTTGGTGCCAGTCCTCGAAATCGATGCTCAGCAGGAGCGCCGGCCGCTCGTTCACCCCGTGACTGTAGTCACCCGAGGCGCCGATTTCGGCTCCAGGAGCCGGATCGCGCGTTTGCGAGGGCATCCCCCTTTCGGTACCATGGCTCATCCGGTTGGCAGGGCCATCGGCCCCGCCGACCGTTGTTGTGTGAAAAGGGATATTTCCCGGAGGTCAATTGCCCACCGTCAATCAACTCGTCCGCAAGGGTCGCACGCTGCAGAAGGGCAGGACGAAGACCCCTGCGCTCGGTGGAGCGCCGCAGAGGCGAGGCGTCTGCACGCGCGTCTTCACGCATACCCCGAAGAAGCCGAACTCGGCGCTTCGGAAGGTTGCGCGCGTCCGCCTAACCAACCAGCAGGAGGTCACGACCTACATCCCGGGCGAGGGGCACAACCTGCAGGAGCACTCCGTCGTGCTCGTTCGCGGCGGCCGCGTCAGGGACCTGCCGGGCGTCCGTTACAAGGTCATTCGCGCGGCGCTCGATGCTGCCGGCGTCTCCGACCGTAAGCAGGGCCGTTCAAAGTACGGCGCCAAGAAAGGCTCATAAGTGCCACGCCGTGCAGAGATCCAGGTCCGGCCGATCGAGGCGGACCCCGTGTACAACTCGCCGCTCGTCACGCAGGTGATCAACAAGGTGATGAGCCGCGGCAAGAAGTCGACCGCCGAGAAGATCGTCTACGACGTCCTGGACCGCATCGGCGAGCGGACCGGCAAGCCGCCGGTCGAGGTGCTGGAGCAGGCCGTGAAGACGGTCACACCGGTGCTCGAGGTCAAGAGCCGCCGCGTCGGCGGCGCGAACTACCAGGTTCCCGTCGAGGTGCCGCAGCGCCGAGCTCGCACGCTCGCCGTGCGCTGGCTCGTGGACTACGCGCGCGAGCGTCGGGAGAAAGGCATGGTCGACAAGCTGGCCAACGAGATCCTCGACGCCCTGAATCAGCAGGGCGGCGCCTTCAAGCGCAAGGACGACGTCTACCGGATGGCGCAGGCCAACAAGGCCTTCGCGCACTACAGGTGGTGACCGGCACGGTGGCCGTCGACACCAGGAGCAAGGTCGCGCTCGAGCGCGTCCGCAACATCGGGATCATGGCGCACATCGACGCGGGCAAGACCACGACGACGGAGCGGATCCTCTACTACACGGGCCGGACCCACAAGATGGGTGAGGTCCACGAGGGCGCCGCGACGATGGACTGGATGGCCCAGGAGCAGGAGCGCGGGATCACGATCACGTCTGCTGCCACGACGGCGTTCTGGCGCGATTTTCGCATCAACATTATCGATACGCCCGGGCACGTGGACTTTACGGTCGAGGTCGAGCGAAGCCTGCGCGTCCTCGACGGCGCAATCGCCGTCTTCGACGCGGTTGCGGGCGTCCAGCCGCAGTCCGAGACGGTTTGGCGCCAGGCGGAGCGCTACGGCGTGCCGCGGATCGCCTTCATCAACAAGATGGACCGCACCGGCGCGGACTTCTTCGCCGCCGTGCA
>JBKPMS010000011.1:0-20734 GCA_046732275.1 Actinomycetota bacterium
TTTCTGATCAGCAGCCGAACGGCCAACCCCCTTTCCCCGGTCGATGGTCAGCAGGCAGACCCCACGCCACCTGGACCGGGCTAGGGCGCGAAAACTAGCCGACCGGAATCTCGCCAGTTCTGAAAACGCTTAGGCAGTCTCTCAACCTGTCCATGGAGAATGTTCGGATCGAATACGAGCCATTCGACTTCGAAGCTCTCCGCGAACGTATTGGAGGCCGTTGCTTCATCTGCGAGCTGCTCGAAGGCAACCCCGAGTTCCGGCACCACGTCTTCTACGAGGACGACGTCGCCGTCGCGTTCCTGAACCGGTACCCGAATCTCTACGGCTACGCGCTCGTCGCCCCGAAGAAACATCGAGAAGCCGTAACGGGCGACTTCGACCGCGACGAATATCTCGCTCTCCAAGAGGTCGTATACCGCGTCGGAGAGGCTGTTCGTCGAAGTGTGCCGACCGAACGCCTCTACATCCTCAGTCTCGGCAGCCAGCAAGGAAACCGCCACGTCCACTAGCATCTCGCGCCGCTACCGCCCGGTGTCCCCTTCGAGGAGCAGCAGCTCGCAGCACTGGGCCGTCGCGGCCGCCTCCGCATGAGTGCCGAGCAAATGGAGCAGCTCGCGCATCGGCTGGGTGAGGCCATGAAAGCGCCAGGCCCCGGCGCCGATCCAGACCTTACGGCGGGACGGTGAGGTGGTATGTGTCGCCGAACTCCGGCGAGAGGACGATCTCGTTCTCGGAGGTGAAGCGAGGCTTCCCTAGGAGCTCGAAGTGCTCCCATCCTTCGTGAGGCGGGATCCATCCTGCTTGGACTTCACCCAAGACATCGAGTTGACGCAGCGAACGTGTGTCGACGTCGACGATCGTCACACGGCCACGTCGGAACGTCCCGCCAGGCGCCGGCTCCCCTTCAGGAGTCTCACGAGTCTCAGGTAGCCACCACCACGTGAAGCCCTCCGATATCGCAACGAGCGTGCCGTCTGGGCTAAATGTGGGTCCCTGCACGCAGTTCGTCTCGCGAGTCGTGTAGCCCTTCCCTTCGAGCCGCCTTGCGCCGCCGCCTTCGAGCGCGACGAGATTGAAGCCTCCCTCTGTCTGGTGCCACCAGAGGACGGCAGCGCGGTCGCCGCGCGGCGAGACGGTCACGTAGGTGTTGCAGCACGCCCAAGGTTTCACAACGCATCGGCTGATCAGTTGACGTTCGGGCCACGAGCGGAGCTCGAAGTCGTCTCCGTACTCACCAACGAGAAGCGCGACGGCGGCGCCGTCATTCGACCAGGAAACTGATACGGCTCGGGGGCGCCACACCAGATCACCCGTCTGCAGATCCCAGACACAGCACTCGCCTCTCACCACCTCCGAAACCTCGGCCGCGACGAGGCAATCAGACGGGTGCCGTCCGTGGACGAAGTACTCGTCGAGCTCACGGAGAGCGTCGGGATCAGCCGACAGCACCTTCGGAGATTACGGTGGCACGGCCGCGATTCGCGACTGTCACGCGATCGGTCATCATCGCGTCGTGCCTCACTTGCTTGCGACCGCTGCCCAGGAAGTTGCGCACGCCCTGGCCGCCGATGGCGAGCAGCTCCTGGCCGCCGCATCGCCGTGAAAAGGAGTCGCATTCCTCCAACAAGGCCGTTGGGGGTCGATGTCGTCATCGCGGCGCTCGCTTTTTGGGTCGTGCTTCTGCCGCTCGAGTACGGCGGCAGGTCGGCGGTCATCTTGGCGGCGGTCGTCGCTGGCGGCGTCTTATTCGTGCTTCTGGCGGCTCGCTGGCGCAGGCGCATCTAGACCGGCCGCGGCCGCAGCCTTCCGTCTCGTGGTTGAGGCTCATACGCTGGGACGCATGGCCGCCTTCGAGCATGTGTGGTTCATCTCGGCCGACATCGACGGGTCGGGCATGGAAGGGGAAGGCGAGATCCGCACCTGGGCTTCCATCGATTTTCGCAACGCCTAAAGGGATGGGTCATCATCGCCTGTTAGTTACTTGACGCTCCACCCAGAAAGGAGTTGCATGGCTGACACCAACAACAGCAAAGTCGTGATCAACCTCGCGACCGGGCTCGAGGATCCGGAGCGTGTGACGGTCGCGTTCTTGCTGGCGGGGGCTGCTGTCACGCAGAGCAAGCCGACGGTGATGTTCCTGACGAAGGAGGCGGTCCGCCTGGCGCTGCCGGGCGTTGCCGAGGGTGTCGCCTGTGACGGCTGCCCGCCGCTCGAGCGGCTGTTCGAGCAGTACACGAGCGGCGGAGGCGAGTTGATCGTCTGCCCATACTGCTTCAACGCGCGCAAGCTCGACGAGAACGAGCTGGTCACGAACGCCCGGATCGGCGGCGCGACACCGCTCCTCGAGTGGCTCGGCGACGGCGCCACGGTCTTCAGCTACTGAGACGAGGCGCGGATCGCGGAGCTCCGTAGCGTGACGCTCAGATGAGCAGGTTCGTCGTCGACTGCGGTGTTGTCCTCGAGCTTGCGAGCGAGGAGATCGCCGTCGGGCCCGAGCACGCGCTCCTCGCGCCCACGCTGTTGCGCTCCCAGACGCTCTCTGCCCTGCACGAGGCCGTCCACGCAGGAGAGATCCCGCCGGAGGTCGGCCTCCAACGCCTCCGCCGCGTGGGGTCGATACGAATCCGTCTCCTGGGCGACGCTGTGCTCCGGCGCCGGGCCTGGGAGCTGGCGGAGCAACTCGGCTGGGCCGAGACGTACGACGCGGAGTACCTCGCCCTGACACAACTGCAGGCAGACGCGTTCGTCACGCTCGACACCGAGCTCGCGCGCCGGGTTGAAGGGATCGTCGCGACGGCGACGATCGACGCGCTGCGAAGCTGATGGGTCGCGACTCGACGCTGCAGCAAAGGCTGCGCAGCCGGTGGACGGCGTCGCTGGAGACCATGTGACGCCGGCCGCGGCATTGCCGCCAGGCTCGTCCTAGGCTAGTCGGCGGGCGCCGTAGAACGACGAGCGCCAGCTCGCGAGTGGAGTGACGCGCACGCTTGCACCCGAGTGCGGCGCGTCGACGAAGCGGCCCTTGCCGACGTACATGCCGACGTGGCTCAAGCCGTAGAAGAAAACGAGGTCACCGGGAGCGAGGCTCGAGTATCCGACCCGGCGGCCGTAGCGGTACTGCGACACGGTGTAGTGCGGCAGGCGGATCCCGAGCCTCCCGTAGACGTACATCACGAGCCCGGAACAGTCGAAACCTGTCCTCGGGCTCGCGCCGCCCCAGCTGTAACGGACGCCGAGATAGCGGAGCGCGAGCCGTGCCGCGCGAACGCCGAGCGGGCGTTTCGGGCGCCGATGCTTGTGCTTGCGGTGCTGCTTCTTGGGCGGTGGGACGACAACCCACCTGCTCGGGTGAGGCAGCTTCGACGCGCTTGCGCTTCCGATCGGAAGCACCTCGAGCGCGAGCGCAATGACAACGGCGATACGGCTGATCGTTTGTCTCATCACGGAAGGTCGGGAAGGCGACCAGCCGGGCGTCTGAGCAGCAGTCACTGCTCAACGAAGTCCCAACTGTTGGCCGCAGTCTCCGGCGCCGATGGCGCCGTTGACATTCAGCCACGGTAAGCCGCGTCCGCAGACCTCGCATGACCCATCCGGGGGAACGTCGTTTCAGGCCGCACAGCAACGAAGCGCGTTGCCGTCCGCTGCAGGCATGTCCTGCAGCGAATGACGCGGCACCCTGTCGAGAGCGTCGCATAACCAGGCCGCCACCGTGTCGCCCTGTAGAGAAACCGTCACACACTCAACACGAAGTGCATGGCCGGAAAGGTCGCGTGCGCCACAGCCCTTCGGGCCGTGGCGGGGGACAGTCCCCGGACACCACGCCGCGGAACCTGCGCGTTTGCGGACCAGGCCACTCGGCCTGCGCAGCCTCCGGGCGCCTGCGTCGCGCTGCGTTGCGACGGATGCTTAGTCGGCGGGCTCGCGGCCACGGCGTAGCGCCGGCGCGATGCTTCCGCCGCCGTCCGAGACGAGGATCTGCCCACTGATCCAACCGCCGCGTGGCGAACAGAGGAACGAGACCAGCGCGGCAGCATCTTCCGGCCGGCCCACCCGGCCGAGCGGCGTCGCTTCGCTGATGCGCTCGTGGAGCTCCGGCGAGATCCAACCCGTGTCGGTGGCGCCGGGATCCACTGCGTTGACGGTGATCCCTCGCGGCCCGAGCTCGGCTGCGGCCGCGACGACGATCCGATTGAGAGCCGCCTTGCTCGCGCCGTACGAGACCTCGCCGTGCAGCGCTCCGCTCGTAAAGGCGACGATCCTCCCGGTGCCGTGCTCCCCGCGAAACAGCCGTGCGAACTCCGCAATGAGGAGAAGCGCCGCGCGGACGTTCACCGCCATGTGCCGGTCGAAGTCGGCCGCGGTCGTCTCGAGCACACCTCCTTGGCGCGACTCCGTGTGCAGGATCACGAGACCCGTTAGCGGGCCGACTGCTCGCGCGGCCGCTTCGACCGCGCGGCCCGGGCCGTCCGGGTCTGCGAGGTCGTGCTCGCTCCAGCCCGTGAGCACTCCGTCCGCCGCCAATTGCTGCGGCGCATCCGGCTGGGCTCCCCACGGTTCCGTGTCGTCGTAGGGCCGGTAGCCCGTTCCGGCAACCGTCCACCCGTCGTCCGCAAGTGAGCGGACAACCGCCGCCGCGATCCCGCCGAGCCGGCTGACGCCCGTGACGAGCACAGCAGCCATCGAGCCGAGCGTAACGCCTGTAGGGTGGGCGTTCGTGGCGTCGAGCGTCCGAGAGTCGACGGCTGAGACCCTCACTGCGCAGCGGCTAGAGGCGCTGCTCTCGGCGCGGCTGTTTCTCCAGCCGCAGCTGACGGACGGGAGGCTCTACTTCATCTCGAACCTCTCGGGCCGGCTGAGCCTGTATGCGATGGACGAGCAGGGCGGAGTGCCGGAGCCGCTGCTTCCGCCGCAGCTCGCACTGCAGAACCCGGAACTCGTCGAGGGGCACTCGTTCCACGTCCTGCCCGACCTCGGACGGATCGTCGTCATGGTCGACCACGACGGCGACGAGAACTACGAGCCGTTCCTGATCCCCATCGAAGGAGGTTTTCCGGAGCCGCTCGGCGCCGAGGCGTTCGATGACCACAGATCGCACCTCGTGAGCATCGATCAGGACGCGGGCATCGCGTACTTCGCTGCCGAATCGCGCGGCGAGCCGGTCATCCGCGCGATCCGCTGCGACCTCGCCTCGCGAGAAGCCGAGGTCGTGGGGGAGAGCATGTACGGCGCGATACCACTCGCATACAGCCCGGACCACTCCCGGGTCGTCCTGCTCGACGAGTACCTCCTCGGCGATTCGCTGCTCTACGAGCCCGACGGCGCCGGCGGTCGCCGCGTCCTGCACGGCACGCCGCTCGAAGAACGTGAGGAGGGACGCGAGTATCCACTCTCCGGTATCCGCGCGGCCCACGTCACCACGAGCAGCGCGGGAGTCCTCGTCGTCGCGACCGTCTTCGACGACGCCGGCTCACCGGGCTATCTCAGCCTCGACGGGACCGCAGAGATGGAGCCCGTGGAAGTGAGCGGCGTCGTCCACGACGGCGTTGGAGAACTGGAGGACCTGCAGCACCTCGAGGCTGACCGGTATGCGGTCATCTTCAACATCGACGGCTGCTCGTGGGCGTATGACGCACGCTTCGACGAGTCGTCGCGCCGGCTGAAGCTCGACCGCTGCCTCGTCGGCGAAGGCGACCTGTCAGGCGGCGTCCTGCACGGACTGGACCTCGACCGCGCGAGCGGCAGGTTCGCGGTCGCGTTCTCGACGGCGACGAAGCCGACGCAGCTCTACGTCCTCGAGCCGGCGGCCGATCCCGCGCCCCGCACGCGCGAACGCGCGCTCGGACTGAGCCCGGAGCTCCTCGCCCCCGGCGAGGACGCGTCATTCGACTCCCACGACGGTCTCCGCACCTCTGCGCGTCTGTATCTCCCGTCGCCCGAGCTCGGGTACGACGGCCCACGGCCGCTCGTCTACTACGTGCACGGCGGCCCGCAGAGCCAGGAGCGGCCCGACTTCGCGTGGTTCTCGATCCCGCTGATCCAGATCCTGACCCTGGAAGGCTTCGCGGTCTTCGTCCCGAACGCGCGCGGCTCGACCGGCTACGGCCTCGGGTACGCGAAGCGGGTCGACCGCGACTGGGGAGGACAGGATCGGCTCGACCACGTCTACGCGATGCAAGAGGTTCTGCCGCACGACGAGCGCGTTGACGTCGCGAGGGCAGGAGTGGTGGGCCGCTCGTACGGCGGCTACATGACACTGACCCTTGCCGGGCGGCATCCGGAGCTCTGGCGCGCAGCGGTCGACATGTTCGGCCCGTACGACCTGCTCACGTTCATGGAGCGGATACCCGAGACGTGGAAGCCCTACTTCGCGCTCGCGCTCGGCACTGCCGACGAAGATCGCGACTTTCTCGTCGAGCGCTCCCCTCGTACTCACGTCGGCAATATCTCGTGCCCACTCCTCGTCATCCAGGGCAAGAACGACCCGCGGGTCGTCGCGGCCGAGTCACGCGACCTCGCGGAGGAGTTGCGAGGGGCGGGTAAGGAGGTCGAGTATCTCCAGTTCGACGACGAGGGACACGACGTCTTGAAGCTCCCGAATCGCGTCCGCTGCTACTCGGCGATCGTGGGCTTCTTTTCCGAGCACCTCTGAGGCGACACGCAAGCCCGGATTTGCAGGACATCTAGAGAAACCCGTTTACTCTCCTCCGCCTGGCCGCTTCGAGGAGCAGGCGTGTTCATCTACAGAAGGGGAGAGAGGACTTGCGTATCAGAACGCTGGGCGCTCTGGCCGCCCTTGCTGTTCTCGCCGCGATCGTCGCAGTGGTGCCGGCAGCATCCGGCGCCGACGGTTCGACCGAGACATATGTAGTCCAGCTGGCCCAGGCGCCCGTCGCCGGGTACCAGGGTGGTATCGCGGGCTATCCGGCGACGAAGCCCGCCAAGGGAAAGAAGCTGGACGCGACCTCCGCAGACGCCAAGAAGTACGCGGCGTTCCTGACGGACAAGCACAACAAGGCGCTTCAGCAGGTGGGCGCCGACAACAAGGTCTATGACTACACCGCTGCGTTCAACGGATTCGCGGCGAACCTGATGCAGGATCAGGCGGACAAGCTCGCGGTCTCGAAGGACGTCCTGTCCGTCGAGAAGGCCGAGACGGTTCCGGTCGACACCTCATCGACGCCCGCCTTTCTGGGTCTCGACAAGCCGGGCGGCCTCTGGGCGCAGCTCGGAGGCGTCAACAAGAACGGTGTCGGCAGAGGCGCCGGCGAGGATGTCGTCATCGGCGACGTCGACGGCGGCTACTGGCCCGAGAACGCCGCGTTCTCAGACCGAAAGGTCGACGGGTCGGACGGCAGTGCGTACCCGCACAAGGCGACCGGGTTCCACGGCATCTGCCAGGCCGGCGAGGACTTCGCGGCCAAGACCTGCAACGACAAAGTGATTGCCGCCCGCTACTACAGCGCGGGCATTGGGACCGTTCCCGACTGGGAGTTCCTCTCGCCGCGCGACTTCGGCGGACACGGGACGCACACCGCCTCGACGATGGCCGGCAACAACGGCGTCCAGGCGACCGGTGACGCGGCCGGGTTCGGAAAGATCAGCGGCATGGCGCCGCGCGCTCGGCTCGCCGTCTACAAGGCGTGCTGGGTGATCGACCGGGCGACCTCGGGCTCGTGCAACTCCGCGGATACGACGGCGGCGATCGATCAGGCGGTCGAGGACGGCGTCGACGCGATCAACTTCTCGATCTCGGGGACGACGACCGCGTTCACGAACTCCGTCGAGGTCTCGTTCCTGTTCGCGGCCGCGGCGGGCGCTTATGTCAGCGCTTCGGCCGGCAACAACGGTCCGGCCGCAGCGACGGTCGCGCACCCGAGCCCATGGATCACGACAACCGCTGCGGGAACGCACAACCGTGACGGCCTAGGCACCGTGACCATCGACGGCACGGTCTACAACGGCCACTCGTCGGCGCGACGTCCGTGACCGGGACGCTGATCAACGCGATCGCCGCGAAGCGCGCGACTGCCGCGGACGCCGATGCAGCGCTCTGCTTCCTGGGCTCGCTCGATCCGGCGAAGGTCGCCGGCAAGATCGTCGTGTGCGATCGAGGCGTGAACGCACGCACCGACAAGAGCCTCGAGGTGAAGAACGAGGGCGGGACCGGGATGATCATGGTCAACACCAGCCCGAACTCGGTCAACGCTGACCTGCACTTCGTCCCGTCGATCCATCTCGGCGACGGGGACGCGGCCGCGATTCATGCAGCGGCGACGGCGGGCAAGACCGCGACGATCTCGAAGGGCACGCTCGTCTTCAACGCCGATGCGCCGTTCACGGCGTCGTTCTCGTCACGCGGGCCCATCGCGGCCGCCGGCGGCGACATCCTGAAGCCGGACATCATCGGCCCCGGCCAGGACATCCTGGCCGCAGTTGCTCCCCCGGGAACCACGGGCGTGACTTCGACCTGTACAGCGGCACGTCCATGTCGAGCCCGCACATGACGGGGCTCGGCGCGCTGCTGCACCAGGCGCACCCCAACTGGTCGCCGATGATGATCAAGTCGGCGTTCATGACGACCGCGTACCAGGGGCACGACTACGACGCGTTCAACTGGGGCGCGGGCCACGTCGACCCGAACAAGGCGGTCGATCCCGGCCTGGTGTTCGACAGCGATCTGGACGACTGGCTCTCGTTCCTGAAGGGCCAGGGGCTCTTCACCGGGAACGTCCCGTCGATGGACGCGAGCGACCTCAACTCGGCGTCGATCGCCATCGGTGATCTGGCGGGGTCGCAGACGGTCAAGCGCACGGCGACGAGCGTCGACTCGACGGCCGAGACGTACACGTTCTCGTACACCGGCCTGCCGGGCCTCAGCGTCACGCCTTCGACGACGTCGTTCACGGTGGCGCTCGGTTCGTCGACGCCGTGGACGGTCACGTTCCTGAGGACGACCGCCCCGTTGAACGCCTACTCGAAGGGCTTCATCGTGTGGACGGGCAATCAGGGACATGTCGTGAAGATGCCCGTCGTGATCCAGCCTGTGCGGTTCGCCGCACCGAGCGAGGTCACCGGCTCGGGGACGACCGGCTCGCTGACCTACAGCACGAAGGCGGGGTACACCGGAACACTCACGTACCCGTCGATCCGCGGCCTACAGGCGGCGACGAAGCTCGACAACCACGTCAACGGTGACGCGGCGTGCAACTTCAACACGGCGAATCCGGACGCGATGGTCGCGGCCGGAACGGCGACCGTGAACACGTTCACGACGCCGGCCGATGCCAGCTACATCCGCTTCCAGACGTTCCAGTCGGATGCGACTGCGTCGGCGAAGGACCTCGACATGTTCGTCTACCGCGCGGCACAGGGGGAGCAGCACGTACGCCCTCGTCCTCACGAGTGGTGGTCCGGACGCCAACGAGGTCGCGAGCTCGACCAGCGCCGGGAGCCTCGCCGCCGGCGCACATTCAAGGTGTACGTCCACGGCTGCAACGTCGACGCCGGCGGCGGCAACTTCACGCTGTTCGCGTGGGGGCTGACCGGCACCGCCAGCAACCCGTTCGCTCCACCTCTGCCTGCCTCTCACGCAGTGACGATCGGGCAAACGGACGCGACGACGCTGAACTGGAACGGACTGCCGGCCGGCAATCGTTACCTAGGCCGGGTTCTGTACGGCGACGGCGCTACGACGTTCGCCACCCCGACGACGCAGGTCGAGGTCAGCACCCGCTAGGGACGAGGTCTCGACACTGGACCAAAAAAGGGCCCCGCCATGCGGGGCCCTTTCTCTTGCGTTTCGTACTTAGCGGTTGCGGCTGCGCGAGCTCGTCTTGCGCGAGCTGGTCTTGCGCTTCCGTGAGCTCGTCTTGCGCGAGCTCGTCTTGCGCGAGCTGGTCTTGCGCTTCCGTGAGCTCGTCTTGCGCGAGCTGGTCTTGCGCGAGCTCGTCTTCCGCTTCCGCGACCCGGTGGCGCGCTTGCGAGCTGTCGTGGCCCGCTTACGGGCGCCGGTGGTGGCGCGCTTGCGGGCTGTCGTCGCCCGCTTCCGCGCACCGGTGGCGCGCTTGCGAGCGGTCGTCTTTCGCTTGCGGGCACCGGCGGTCGCGCGCTTGCGGGCTGTCGTTGCCCGCTTCCGCGTACCGGTGGCGCGCTTGCGAGCGGTTGTCCTCGCCTTGCGAGCGGTCGTCTTCGCCTTCCGTACGGCGCCTGTGGCGCGCTTCCGGGCGCTCGTCGTCGCCTTGCGCACCGCTCCTGTGGCGCGCTTGCGGGCGCTCGTCTTTCGCTTCCGCCCGGCTACGCGACGGCGTCCGCGTCCCGAAGTCGATTGCACCTTCGAGACGCTTTCCTCAATCGGCTCGGGCTCCGCCTCGGGCTCCGGCGCGATGTCGCGGAAACCGCCGAGCGGTTCCTCCGCGGGCGTGCTCGAGAACTGCCCTTCTTCGTAGGTCGACATCTGCCCTCCTATTGGGAGATTTCCTCTACCAGCCGGCCCGTCGCTTCGTCGTCTCCTTCGCGCGCGATATCTGCCTGCGCGACGACGCCGACGAGCTTGCCGTCCTCCTCGACCACGGGAAGACGGCGAACCTGATGCTTGGCCATCATTCGCAGCGCTTCGTCCAAGTCCTGCTGGGGACCAACCGTGACGACCTGCGACGAAGCCACGTCGCGGACCTTGACCTGTTCGGGGTCTTTCCCTTCGGCGACTACCCGGATCGTGATGTCACGATCGGTCAGCATTCCGACAAGTCTTTCCGCCTCCACGACGGGCGCGAGGCCGACGTCCTCCTCGCGCATCATCTTCGCGGCGTACGCAACGGATTTGTCTGCGTCGATGGCGCACGGATTGGAGGTCATGACGTCTCGTATGGTTTGAGCCATCTCTTCCTCTCTGTCGACGAATCGCGCGTTGCGTACCCCATGCGATTGCCTGCGAAACGATGAAAATACAACACGTGTCGTACGAACAACGAATTCGCGAGCTTGCATTGTCGTTTCCGGAGACGTACGAAGACTCACCCTGGGGACATCCTGTTTTCAAAGTGGGCGACAACAAGATGTTCGCTGCAATGTCGAGCGGCGACGACGGCGTTGCGCTGACACTGAAGCTCACTCCGGAGGAGCGGGAAATTGCGCTGCATTTCCCGCACGTCAGCATCGCGCGCTATGTCGGCCGCTACGGCTGGGTGACTGCGGTCGTCAGCGACGACGACTCACTCGAAACCGCGCTCGAATGGCTGCGGGAGAGCTATTGGTTGAAAGCGCCGGCTCGCTTGCGCGGCGCAGCGGAAGACACTTGACAGCGCAGCGACCCACTCGCGCCGGACTTAGAATTCCGCCCATGCACAACGCGCGCCCGCCGAGTTAACCCGGACTTTTCGGCCGGGGCCGAGCTCCCGGCATCGTCGTCATCCTGCTCGCCATCGAGCTCCTCGACGAGCTCGTGGGCGGGACGCGCGCGGCCGCGTGGCCGCTCATCCGCAACGACCTCGGGCTGACGTATGTGGAGGTCGGCTGCCTGCTGGCGATCCCGGGCTTCGTCGGGAGCGCACTCGATCCGCTCATCGGCATCGCGGGAGATACGGGACGTCGCCGCACGCTGATGTTCGTCGGTGGCCTTGCGTTCGCGGTCTCGGCCGCGTTGAGCTCGATCGCCGTCGGCTTCTGGACGCTTCTAGCCGCGCTCGTGCTCGGCAATCCGGCAACCGGCGCATTCGTCAGCCTGGCGCAGGCGACACTCATGGACCGCGAGCCGGAGAAACGCGAGCGGAATATGGCGCGATGGACGCTGGCGGGATCCTTTGGGTACGTCGGCGGTCCGCTTCTGCTCGCGGGAGCGGTCTGGTTCGGGCTTGGCTGGCGCGGCGTCATTGCCGCGCTGGCACTCCCTTCGCTACCGCTCGCGTTCGCGACTCGGCGCATTGCGGCGGCCAAGGCGATCGGTGCGCGCTCACTCCGTGACAGTTTGCGCGGCGCGCTCACCTGCTTGCGATCTGCTGAGGTACTGCGCGGGCTTGCGGTGCTCGAGGCGGCGGACTTGCTACTCGACGTCTTCCACGGCTACCTCGCGCTCTACCTGGTCGATGTTGCGCACTTCGATGCGCGAGCCGCGGCGCTCGGCGTGGCGACGTGGACCGGAGCTGGGCTTGCAGGTGACTTCCTTCTCCTGTGGGCTCTACAGCGCGTCGACGGCCGCCGGTACCTCCGTGCGACTGCGGTTGCTGCGCTCGTTTCGTATCCCGCGTTCCTCGTCGTGTCGCACCACGAGACGAAGCTTGCGCTCATCGCCTTGCTCGGCCTGCTCAACTCGGGCTGGTACGCGCTCCCAAAGGCGGCCGTGTACGAATCGCTCCCGGGCCGAAGCGGCGCCGCGGTCGCCGTCGGCGGGATCGGCGGCCTACTCGGAGCGTCTGTTCCGTTGATCCTCGGCCTCGTCGCGGCACGCGTCGGGCTTGCTACGACGATGTGGATTCTGCTGCTCGCGCCGCTCGCGATCCTCTCGCTCGTGCCGCGGGGGTCGCAACCGCATCGTCAGTCGGCCTGAGGGTCGTCCTCGGCATCGCCTTGCTCGGCCTCGGGATCCGGCACAGGCGAGTCCTCCAACTCATCGTTTCGGTCGTCTTCTCGAGGATGCCCCGTATCCTGTTTTGTCATGAAGGTCGTCCTTCCCGATAGCTCCGAACTCGAACTTCCAGACGGCGCCACGGGGCTCGACGCGGCGCGCGCGATCGGGCCGAAGCTCGCGGAGCAGGCCGTCCTCGTTCGCTCGGATGGGCGCGTCCAGGATTTGCGGCTGCCGCTTCAGGACGGGCAGCCGATCCAGATCCTCACGACCCGGGACAAGGACGACCCGGACGCCCTCTCCGTGCTCCGCCACTCATCGGCGCATCTTCTTGCCGAGGCGGTGCGGCATCTGTATCCGGGCGTGAAGGTCGCGATCGGGCCGGCGATCGAGAACGGCTTCTACTACGACTTCGAGTTCCCCGAGCCGATCGGGGAGGACGACCTGCCGAAGATCGAGGCGGAGATCATGCGCGAGCTCGCGGAGGGCCGCGAGTGGACGCGCGAGGAGATCTCTGCCGACGACGCCCGCAAGCGTTTCGAGGCAGAGCACGAGCCCTACAAGGTGGAGCTCGTCGACACGGCCGAGGGCCCCATCTCCTTCTACACCCAGGGCGATTTCACCGATCTCTGCCGGGGCCCCCATCTCCAGGACTCGCGGCCGATCAAGGCGATCAAGCTCACGGGCCTTTCCGGGGCGTACTGGCGCGGTGACGAGAAGAACACGCAGCTCACGCGCATCTACGGGACTGCGTTCTACGCGCAGGAGGATCTCGACGCTTACCTGGAGCGTCTCGAGCGCGCCCGCCAGAACGATCACCGGCGGCTAGGCCCGCAGCTCGACCTCTTCCACTTCTCGGAGCACTCGCCGGGCTCCGCTCTGTGGCATCCGAAGGGAATGGTGGTCTGGCAGGAGCTGGAGAAGATCCGCGCGCGCGAGAACGCCAAGCGCGGCTATCTCGAGGTCCGCACGCCGATCATCTACGACGCCGAGACGTTCGTCATCTCCGGACATTTCCCGAAGTACGAGGATCTGATGTTCAAGCTCGAGGTCGACGAGCACCAGTGGGCGATGAAGGCAATGAATTGCCCGGGCCACATGCTGCTCTTCGGTTCGAAGCTTCGCAGCTACCGCGAGCTGCCGGTCCGGTACGCGGAGCCGACGCCGCTGCACCGCAACGAGCTGACAGGAACGCTGCACGGGCTCCTGCGCGTTCGCATGATCACGCAGGACGACGCGCACATCTTCTGCACCGAGGAACAGATCCAGGACGAGATCGCCGGGGTGGTCGACTACGCGCGATATCTCTACCAGCTCTTCGGCATGAGGGCGAGCGCCGAGCTCTCCACTCGGCCCGACAACAAGCTCGGGACGGACGAGCAGTGGGACATGACCGAGCGGGCGCTCGAGGAAGCGCTGAAGCTCAACGACATCCCGTACGAGCTCGCGGCGGGCGAGGGAGCGTTCTACGGCCCAAAGATCGACCTGCACATGGAGGACGGCCTCGGGCGAAAGTGGCAGATGGGAACGATCCAGCTCGACTCGCAGATGCCTTCGCGGTTCGGGCTCACGTACGTTGGCGCCGACAACCGCGAGCATCCGCTCTACGTCATCCACCGCGCGCTCTACGGCTCGTTCGAGCGGTTCATCGGGATTCTGATCGAGCACTACGGCGGCGCGTTCCCGTTCTGGCTCGCGCCGGTGCAGCTGCGGATCATTCCTGTCGGCGAGGATCACCGCCACGCTGCGCACGCGCTCGCGGAGCGGCTCGACTACTACCGCGTCGAGGTCGACGAGCGCGACGAGACGGTCGGCAAGCGGATCCGGGACGCGGAGGTCGAGAAGATCCCCTACGTGATCGTCTACGGCGACAGGGAGTCGGACGAGGCGCTCGCGGTCCGGCGCCACGGTGGCGAGCAGTCGACGCTCAGCCTGGAACGGCTTCGTACGGATCTCGCCGAGGTTGCTACGCTGTGAGCCTGCAAGTAGGAGCGCCCACGTTCCTCACCTCGCGAGCTTGACGCTCAGCGGGGTTCAACCGAGTCCGCGCGACGAGGATTCCTGGGCCGCTGCTTGCAGCGGTTTTTGTCGTTTAGAGAAAGGATTGAAGTCAGCTTGGTGATAGCTCTTTGAGGCCTAGGCGCACGGTCGAACCGCCGTCGAGGCCCGTCCCGCAGGCGCGGATCAACGACTACATCCGCGCGCCGCAGGTGCGGCTGATCGACGACGACGGCTCTCAGCTCGGGATCAAGGCCACGAAGGAAGCGATGCAGTATGCCTTCGACAAGGGTCTCGACCTCGTCGAAGTGGCATCGCAGGCCGAGCCGCCGGTCGCCCGGGTGATGGATTACGGGAAGTACCGCTACGAGCAGGAGCAGAAGGCCAAGCTCGCGCGAAAGCACCAGACGCAGATCAACGTCAAGGAGATCAAGCTCAGGCCGAAGATCGGAGTCCACGACTACAACACGAAGAAGGGGCATGTCCAGCGTTTCCTGAACCAGCGCGCCAAGGTCAAGGTGACGATCATGTTCAGGGGCCGCGAGACGACTCATCCGGAGCGTGGGCGGGACCTTCTGATGCGACTCGCCGACGACGTGAAGGAGATCGGCCAGATCGAGTCACAACCGCTCCTCGACGGACGGAACATGGTGATGGTGCTGGGGCCAACGAAGAACGCCGGAGTTAAGAGAGAAGATGCCGAAGACGAAAACATCGACCAGCGTCAAGAAGCGGTTTAAAGTCACCGCCGGCGGCAAGCTGCTTCGCCGTCGCGCGATGCAGAGCCACAACCTGACGAAGAAGACCTCGAAGCGGAAGCGGCGCTTCAGCAAGGATCAGCCCGTGGCGAAGGCGGACGAGCGGGCACTCAGGCAGCTGCTCGCTCCGAGAGGGAAGCGCTAGATGCCCCGCGTCAAGCGTTCGGTCGCCGCCCGCAAGAAGCGGCGCAAGGTCCTCGGCCAGGCGAAGGGCTACTGGGGGCTGAAGAAGTCCTCGTACCGGTACGCCAAGGAGCAGGTCGACCATTCGCTCACCTACGCCTATCGCGACCGGAAGAACCGCAAGCGGGCGTTCCGGCGGCTCTGGATCATGCGGATCAACGCCGGGGCGCGCGCCAACGGGCTTTCGTACAACCAGTTCGTCGCGGGGCTGAAGAAGGCCGAGATCGGTCTCGACCGCAAGGTGCTCGCGGATCTCGCAGTAAGCGATCCGCAGGCGTTCTCGGCGATCGCCGAGAAAGCGAAGTCGGCGCTCTCGGCCTGACCAAGCACCGCGACCTCTTCCTCCATCAGGCTTCACAGGCGGAAGGACGCTCGCCGCTCTACGCTGACGTCTGCCGGCAGCTTGCGGATGATGCGCGCGTCGAGGACCTGCTCGAATCACCGCCGCGTTGGGATGCACCACTTCGATTGCTGGCGGGGCTGCACGCCTTAGTGCTCGACGGCCGCGCCGATTGGGGTGATCTTGCGGCGGCGCTCGAGGGCGAAGCGGACTTTCTGCGCCGTTACGTCGCCGAGGTCGAGATCCAGACGAACGAGGTGCAGCGTGCATGGGCGCTGCTGCCGTGCTTCCTCGAGCTCGCGCGGTGGAGCAGCGTCGACGCGTTCGACTTCGTCGAGCTGGGGGCAAGCGCGGGTCTCCTCCTGCTTTGGGACCGCTACCGCTATCGATACTTCGCCGGCGAGTGGGGTGATGCAGCTGCGCCGCTCGAGCTTGGGGGCGAGGAGCGAGGTCGTGTCCCGGGCGAGCTGTTGCAGATCGTCCCTCGCGTTCGGCGCCGCGTCGGCATCGACCGCAATCCTCTCGACCTCCGTGATCCGGCCGACCTCCGCCTGCTCAAGTCGTTCGTCTGGGCCGACCAGACTGCGCGGCTCGCGCGGCTCGATGCGGCCGCGGCGGCCTTGCGCGACGATCCGCCGGAGCTCGTCCGCGGCGATCTCATCGAGGTGCTTCCTGCGCAGCTCGCGCAACGAGATGAGGGCGCGCTCACTGTCGTCATGAACTCGGCGGCGCTCGGGTACGTCGACGCTGCGGGCCGAGCGAAAGTGCGCGCGACTCTCGAGCGGGCGGGCGCGGAGGGGCCGCTCGCCTACGTCACGACCACGCGACCGGCGACGCAGGCGCATTCATATTGGGGCCTGGCGGTCGAGCTCTGGCCCGGCGGCCGTCGCGAGGTTGCATATGCGGACTTTCACGGCGCTTGGCTGGACTGGCACGGATGATCACGTCCCGCGGGAATGAGAAGCTCAAGCTCGTCCGGAAGCTGCACGACCGCCGCTGGCGGGACAAGCTCGGGTTGTTCGTCGCCGAGGGCGAGGATCTTGTCGAGGCGGCTTCGTCGGTTGGGGTCGAGCCGGTCGAGCTGCTCGTGAGCGGCGAGAACGTCGAGGCTGCGCTGCTGGCGGAGGTGTCGGCGCTCGGCCATCCTGCCCGCGTCGTCGGCGTTTTCCGGCGTGACGATCTGCCGCGCGGCGAGGTGCCGGACGTCGGGCTCGCCCTATGGGGCGTCGGCGACCCGGGAAACGTCGGCACGCTGATCCGCGCCGCGGACGCGCTCGGGCCGGCGTTCGTGGCTCTATCGCCGGGCTGCGCCGATCCGACCGGGCCGCGTGCGCTGCGGGCGTCAATGGGTGCGGTCTTCCGCGTCCCGCTCGTGGATGCCGAAGAGGCCCCGCGTCCGTGGATCGCGCTCGTCCCGGAAGGCGGGAAGCCGCTGGCCGCCGTGGCGAGTGTCGACCGGGCGACGTTCGTTCTGGGCGCCGAGCGCGAGGGCCTTCCGCCGGAGCTCGTGGCGCGCTGCGCCGAGGCGGCGACCATCCCTCTCACACCAGGTGCCGATTCCCTCAACGTGGCGATGGCGGGCACGATCGCGCTGTACGAGCACGGACGCCGCAGCGCCGTCTAATCGCGCTGTACGAGCACGGACGCCGCGGCGCCGTGTAACGGCGCATCGCTCCAGGCATGTGGAGAAAACGTCACGCTCTCGATGCACAAACCATGTCCCGCGCAGCCGCGTCGTAGGGTCAGACCCGAACGGTCGGCTTGGGACACGGCCGCATCAGGCAGGGACACGTTCGGTCGGGACGCGTACGGCGTGTCGGAAGTGGACGTGTTGCCGACACGGCGTGCGTGAATTGTTCCTGTGGTGTTGCAGTTCGGTATGCATTTCGGGTCCGACCCTCCTGCAAATCGGCGCCGTTTTGGCACACAGTTGTTACGCGGAGGGTCAGACCCTCGCTGTTCGAGGCGCGGCGATCCACACTGTGTCCTCGCCGCCTTTGTACGGCGTCCGGTCGAACCAGCCGTAGCACGCTTCGACGTCGAAGCCGGTCTCTTGCAGAAGTCGCCGCCATTCTTGCGGCGGGAGCCACGACACCCTCATCGTCGTCTCCGCCCCCTCGCCTCGAACGGTGAGGGTGAGGATCCGCCGCTCCTCGTCCCAGAGCGCCTTCTCGAAGATCCCCGGTTCGCGCTCGAGCCAACGGTCGTGCGTCTGCTCGATGTCCGCTTTCCCGGGGGCGAAGACGTCGAACACAAACCGGCCGCCCGGAAGCAGCAGCCCGCGCACGCTTTCGAGCACGGCGCGGCGATCCGCGTCCGTGTGCATGTGGAGCAGCGACCGGAACGGCGCGATCACGAGCGGGCCGCGCTCCCTCACGGGCGGCGCACGCAGGTCGCCGACGCGTAAGTCCACCTGCACTCCGGCGAGTGCGGCGCGCCGCGCGCACACGTCGAGCATCCCGCGCGACGAGTCCACCCCGATCACGCGAATGCCGTCCGCCGCAATCGGAATCGCAATCCGGCCCGTGCCCACTCCGAGCTCGACCACCGGCCCTCCGGAACGGCGCGCTTCTTCCAGGTAGAAGCCGACGTCCTCAACGACGCTCGCGCTCCACGGATCGTAGAGCTCGGCGATCGTGTCGTACGGGGAGCTCACATCGGTTTACGCGTGACCCAGACGAACTCGGGACTGTCGTCACCGAACGGACGGCGGTCGAACCAGCCGTACAGCGCCTCGACCTCCAGGCCGGCCACGTCGATCAGGCCTTCCCACTCGGCTCGTCCGATCCAGAACAGCGAGATGGTCGTCTCCTCGTACGTGATGTCGATCCGGGAGTTGCCGGGGTGATAGTGGAGCGTGTGGACGATGCCGTGCTGCGACTGCGTCGTGCCGTCGAGCGCCACCGCGATCTTCGGATCGAAGACGAAGGCGTTCCAGGCGAAACGCCCGCCCGGACGCAGCGAAGCGGCAACGCGCTCGAAGACGCTACGACGGTCGCTCCAGGTCGGCAGATGGAGCAAGCTCCGGAACGGGCAGTACACGAGCCCCGCAGGCTCGTCGAGCTCGAGCTCCCGCATGTCACCGAGCCGGAAGTCAACGTCTGCGCCGGCCTCCGCCGCTGCGGCGCGCCCGCGCTCGAGCATCGCCTGCGACGAGTCGAGACCGAGCACCGGTCGTCCCGTCTCGAGCGCGACCGGAATCGCGACGCGCCCGGTCCCGACGGCGAGCTCGACGATCGGCCCGTCGCTCTCGCGTGCCAGCTCCACGTAGAAGGGGACGTCCTCCGTCATGTCGGCAGACCAATCCGAGTAGACCGGTGCAAAGGCGTCGTAGACGCTCACGGGCTGCATTGTCGCTAAGCTCACACCGTGTCGACTGTTGCACGTTGCTTTACCAAGCCCCGGCTCGAGACCGGGGCGGCCGCTTAACGCGACAGTCGCTCCTCTGCACGGGCCGGGGCTGCTGAACAGCCGCTGAACGCCGGACCGCGAAAGGAGGAGGACATGGAGAAACGATCGGCTACAGTCGCCGCCGTGGACGTCGAGGCCCTCGAGCGCGAGGCTCAAGGCGCGATCGCAGCTGCCTTGGACGCCACTGAGCTCGACGCGGCGCGCGTCCGCTTCCTCGGTCGGAAGAGCGATCTGAAGAAAGCCCTCCGGGCGGTCCGCGACCGTGACAGCGGCATCACGCTGAACGCCCTGCGCGAACGGCTCGAAGCCGCGCTCGAGACGCGCGAGCGTGACCTCGAGCTCGCCGAGCTTGCCAGGCTCGACGAAAAGCTCGACGTGACGTTGCCCGGCGAACGGCTACTGCGCGGACGCCTGCACCCACTGACGCAGATCCGCCGGGAGGTCGAGGACATCTTTCTCGGACTCGGCTACGAGATCGTCGACGGCCGGGAGGTGGAGACGGTCTGGCACAACTTCGACGCGCTCAACCAGCCCCTCACACATCCGTCGCGTTCGCACCGCGACACGTTCTATGTGGACGACGACACCCTGCTCCGCACGCACACGTCGACGGGCCAGATCCGGGTGATGGAGGAGCGACAGCCGCCGATCTACATCGCCACGCTCGGCCGCGTCTACCGGCGCGACACGCCGAGCCCGCGTTCCACGCCGAACTTCCACCAGGTGGAGGCGCTCGCCGTCGACCGCAACATCACGCTCGCAGACCTCAAAGGGACGTTGATGCACTTCTTCCGCGCGATGTTCGGCGAGGGTCGCGATGTCCGGATGCGGACGGGGTACTTCCCGTTCACGGAGCCCTCGGTCGAGTTCGACGTCACCTGCTTTCTCTGCGCCGGCAAGGGCTGCGTCTTCTGCAAGTACACCGGCTGGTTCGAGATGGGCGGAGCCGGAGTCGTCGACCCCGCCGTGTTCGAGAACGTCGGCTACGACCCGGAAGAGTGGTCGGGCTTCGCGTGGGGGCTCGGGCTCGACCGCATCGCGGCCCAGCGGCACGGCATCCCGGACATCCGCATGTTCTGGGAGAACGACCTTCGAGTCCTGAGGCAGTTCTGATGCGAGTCCCGGTCAGCTGGCTGCGCGAGTACGTCGCGATCGACGTCCCGATCGAGCAAGTCGCCGAGCGGCTCGTGATCTCGAGCTGCGAGGTCGACGCCATCGAGACCGTCGGCGTCGCGGACGTCGACGGCAACCTCGGCCTCTTCCGCGTCGGCCGGGTGCTCGAGGCGGCAAAGCACCCGAACGCGGATCGCCTGCAGCTCTGTCACGTCGATGTGGGGGAGGGAGACGCGCGTCAGATCGTGTGCGGCGCCTGGAACTTCGGCGCAGGCGCGACCGTCGCCGTCGCGTTCCCGGGCGCGGTGCTGCCGAACGGCTTACATCTCGAGCGCCGCGAGGTTCGCGGCGAGGTGAGCGACGGGATGA
>JBKPMS010000012.1:0-17745 GCA_046732275.1 Actinomycetota bacterium
ATCCAGGCCCGCTACCACGAGCTACGGGATGACCCCGCAGAGCTCAGCCGGCTGCTCTCGGCGGGCGCCGAAAAATCCCGAGCCGTCTCGTCTCCGACGCTCGAGAAAATGTACGAGCGGATGGGCTTCGCCCGGCCCTAGCCGGCCGCGCGACCCACGAGGAGCCGCGCGGCCGGGCATTAGGGCTAGCCGACTTTGGTGATCCGGTCTCGCGGCCCAGGCGCCACCGGAGAATGCGTCGCGAAATAGTCCACGACGGCGTCGATGTCGAGTTGGCCGTTGAGGGTCTCCGTCCCGGACGTGAAGGCTGCGAAATTGTCTCCCCCACCGCCGAGGAAGTTGTTCATCGTCACCCGGTAGGAAGCCATGGGATCGACCGGGACTCCGTTGATCTTCACGGAGCCGGGGATGACGCGGCTCGTGTTCGGCCGGGTCGAGTCGTAGCTGTAGGTAAAGCCGTTCGAGACCTGCAGGATCCGGTTCTGCGTCGCGTTGCCGCCAGACCACTGCTGCTCGAGGAGCTCGTAAAGCTTGCTCCCGAGCATGGTCTTCGTCTGGAGCAGGTTGTTGAACGGCTGCACCGAGAAGAGCTCGCCGTACGTGACCTGACCGTCGAGACCGCCGGTCGCCGAACCGGCATAGAGCAGGTCCGCGCGAATACCGCCGGGGTTCATGAACGCCACGTCGGCGTTGCCGTGGTGGTCCTGCTCCGTGGAGAAAAGCTGCGCGTCGGCGATCACGTCACCCAGAGCCGATTCGCCGTTCGCTGCCGCAGCCTGCGTGATGTCCCCCGTGATCGTCCCCACGACCGCCTGTGAGATCGGCCGCGACAGGTCGTCGTACTTCTTGATCAAATCGAGCTCTCGCTGGTCGGGTGCGACGTCGCGCGTCACGATCACGTTCAGCGCCTTCGCGTCGGTGATCTCCTTCGAGTGATGGTCGATCGTCAGGTCGATATCCGTGATCAGGCGGCCGAACGACGAGGCGCTCGTCAGGAGCTTTCCGGTTCCTTGGAAGTTGTTGCAGACGTACGGCAGGTGAGTGTGCGCGCTGATCACGACCTTCACCTCGGGCGTGATCCTCCTGACGATGTCGACGATCGGTCCGGTCAAGTTGTCGCAGCGGTTGATGTCCATGAAGCCGTTCGCGAACGGCGCACTTTGGGCGCCGCCCTGGTGCAGCAGGACCACAAATGACTTGACGCCCTCGTTGGCACGCAGATAGTCGACGAACGCGTTGACCGTCTGGACCTCGGGCCGGAACTCGAGACCTTCAACAGCAGAAGCGGACACGATCGACGGTGTGCCCTCGAGCGTCAGGCCGATGAAGGCGATCTTGGCGTTGCCGATCTTCTTGATCTCGTACGGCGGGAGGACAGTGTTATTCGTTCCCGCGTAGACGACGTTGGCGGCGAGATAGTGGAACAGCGCCCCGCCGAACGGATCGCCGTCCTGACAACCATCAACCGGATGGCAGCCTCCATATTGCATGCGCAGCAGCTCGGCGAGTCCTTCGTCGAACTCGTGGTTGCCGACTGCCGTGACCTCCATCCCGGCAATGTTCAGCGCCTCGATCGTCGGCTCGTCATGGAAGATGGCCGAGACGAGCGGGCTCGCGCCGATCTGGTCGCCGGCCCCGACGAAGATCGTGTTCGAATTCGCATCGGCCAGCTGCTTGATGTGCGTCGCGAGATACTGCACACCGCCGGCATCGACGTTGATCGCGGCGCCCGTCGGCGTCACGCCGATCTGGATGCGGCCGCCGGATCCTGACGGCGGTTGGATGTTCCCGTGGAAGTCGTTGATGGCCAGTAGTTGGACTTTGGCGTCCTCTTGCGCTGCGAACGCACTGGACGAAAGCGTCATCAGCAGCCCCGCCAGCAGGACCACGAGCACGCTGACGCGTTTCCTCATGTGGTTTCTCCCCTCGTTGTACCCCTGTCGTGGCGCGCGCCCGTGCGCGCCACGCGCCAGTTTAGCCGCATCGCGACCGAGATTCTCCAGGCCGTAACCGGCCTGCCTCCCGATCGTCCTCCGCGGCGGCGCCGAAAGTTGTAGGTTCCGCGCGGCCTAAAAGCGAGGGCAGGCGGGGGAGGCTTTTCCCATGAAGGGGAGAGGGTTGATGCTGCTCGGCTTTCTGGTGGTCGCCTGCTTAGCGGCAACGGGTTTTGCAGCCGCAAAGGTGCAGACGACCAGCAGTGCACCACGAGCGCTCGCGGCTTCGAACTGCCAGTTGAAGTCGCCGAACGGGAAGATCAAGCACGTCGTCTTCATCATCTTCGACAACGTCCATTTCCTACGCGACAACCCCAACGTGCCGTCGGACGTCGAGCAGATGCCTCACCTGCTCAACTTCATCCGCGGCAACGGCACGCTGATGACGAACGACCACACGGTCCTGATCTCGCACACGGCGAACGGGATCCTCACGAACCTGACCGGGATGTACTCGGACCGCCACGGCCAGGCCGTGTCCAACTCGTTCCGCTACTTCCGCTCGGACGGCTCGACCGCTTCGTCGTCGTCGTTCAAGTACTGGACGGATCTCACCGACGACGTGTCGGCGGTGCCGACCGACCCGACGCCGGTGATGGTCAACGGCGACAGCGGCTCGCCGAAGAACACTCCGGCTCCATGGGTGCCGTACACGCGCGCGGGCTGCGACTTCGGGGCGACCGCGCTCGCGAACGTCGTGCTGGAGAACACCGGCACCGGGCCGAACGGCGACATGACGAAGGTCTTCGGCTCCGGCTCACCCGAGTGGAACGAGGCGGCGGCGTCGAACGCGGCTCCTGCGGGCACTGCCGCCCGGAACCTCGCGCAGACCGACTTCGTCGGGATCGCGGTCCACTGCGGCGCCGGCGGCGGCATCTGTGCGGGGAATCCGAATGCCCGCCCGGATGTCCTGCCGGACGAGCCCGGCGGCTACAGCGGCTTCCAGGGTCTCTTCGGTGCGAAGTACGTCAACCCGGCCATCAACGGCGGCAGCGCCACGATGCAGAACCTCAACGGAGCGCCGATCACAGATCAGTTCGGTCAGCCGGGGTTCCCGGGGTTCGACGGGCTCTTCGCCTCGACAACGCTCTCCTACGTCGCCCAGATGCAGGAGGCGGGGATTCCGATCACGTACGGCTATATCTCGGATGCACACGACCAGCACGGGGTCGCCGGCGAGATCCACGCGACTCGCGGCCCCGGCGAGGCCGATTACGTCCAGCAGCTGAAGGCCTACGACGACGCGTTCGCGAAGTTCTTCGCCCGCCTGGAGGCGGATGGGATCAACAAGAGCAACACGCTCTTCGCGTTCACCGTCGAAGAGGGCGACCACTTCGCGGGCTCGAAGCCGACGACTCCGAGTTGCGACGGCGTCAACGTGCCCTGCACATACAGCCTCGTCGGCGAGGTCAACGGCAACCTGGCGGGGCTGATGGCGCAGGACGGTGTCACGACGCCGTTCACGGTGCATGCCGACATGGCGCCGACGATCTACATCACGGGCAACCCGGCCCGGAACGCACCGGTCACTCGAACGTTCGGACGCACGCTGGCGAAGCTCAACCGTGTGAATCCATACACGGGTGAGCCGGAAGACCTCAGTGCCGCGGTCGCTGATCCGGTCGGGATGAAAGCGCTGCACATGATCACTGCCGATCCGCAGCGGACGCCGACGCTGACCATGTTCGCGCAGCCGGACTGGTTCTTCTTCGCCGGTGCACCGAACTGCTCGACGCCGTGCGTCACGGTCCCGACGACACCGCCGACGAGCACGTTCGCATGGAACCACGGCGGCATTCAGCCGGAGATCGCGACCACGTGGCTCGGGCTCGTCGGGCCCGGTGTGCGTAACAACGGCGACGACTCGACGTGGGCCGACCACACCGATGTGCGTCCGACGATGCTGAACCTCGTCGGCCTCGGTGACTCGTACGTACACGACGGCCGGGTGTTGATCGACGAGCTCGACGCTTCAGCGGTGCCGCAGTCGCTGCGAGCAGACCGGGAGACCTTGCGCCGGCTCGGTGACGTCTACAAGCAGCTGAATGCGCCCTTCGGGACGTTCAGCATGAGCCTGTTGAAGGCGTCGACCGCCGCGATCAAGAGCGGCACGCCCACCGACGACAGCACCTACGCGACGCTCGAGGGTCGGATCGAGGCCCTCACGTCGCGACGTGATGCCCTCGCGTCGCAGATTCGCGCTGCGCTCGACGGGGCTGCGTTCGGCGGCGTTGCGTTGAACGAGGGCCGGGCGAAGGGCTGGATCGCTCAGGCCGAGAACCTCATCGAGGACGCGGTCGCCCTAGGCGGATGAGCCGTTTCACCTCGGAGGGCTCGAGCTCGCGCCAAGCGCCGGGCTCGAGCTCTCCGAGCTCGAGTCCTGCGTAACGGCCCCGGTGGAGGCGTCGAACGGGATGGCCGACGGCCGCGAGCATCCGCTTGACCTGGTGTTTCCGGCCCTCGTGCAGCGTCAGCTCGATCTTCGAGGGTGTCAGGCGGCGGACGCGCGCCGGCGCGGTGCGGCCGTCTTCCAGGTCGACGCCCTCGGCGAGGCGTCGGAGCGCCATGTCATCGGGCCTCCCCTCGACCTCGACGTCGTAGACCTTCTCCACGCCGTAGCGTGGGTGGGCGAGCCGATGCGCAAGCGGTCCGTCGTTGGTGAGGAGGAGTGCGCCGGTCGTGTCCGCGTCGAGACGGCCGACCGGGACGACGCGCTCCGGGACCTCAACGAGGTCGACGACCGTTGGCCGGCTCTGCGGGTCACGCGCCGTGGTGACAACGCCGGGCGGTTTGTTGAGCAGCACGTAGGTGAGTCGCTGCGCGGCGACGGGCTCGCCGTCGACCTCGATGCGGTCACCGCGCTCGACGAAGGTGTTGAGCTGCCCGGGCTCGCCGTTCACGACAACGCGCCCTGCCTTGATCAGGTCGTCGGCGCGGCGCCTCGAGGCGACGCCGGCCCGCGCGAGATAGGCGTTGAGACGCACGGCGGCATATATTCGCTGCATGCCGCACTACGTCACGCTCATGCGGTGGACCACGCAGGGCTTCGCCGGACTCCCGAGTTGGCGCGAGCGAGTCGAGGAGGGCGAGCAGGTCATCAAAGGCGCCGGCGGAACGCTCGTCGGGGTATATGTCACGCTTGGCCGCTACGACGTGGTAGAGATCTTCGAGGCACCCGACGACGAGGTCGCGATCGAGATCCTGATGAAGCTGAACCGTTACGGAGCCGAGCACACCGAGACGCTGCGCGCGTTCACCCGCGACGAGGCCGAGGAGATCGTCCGGAAGCTGTGAGCGACGGGTACGCCTTCGGATCTCTCGACGAGCTGGGCGAGGGCTACGGTTTTCGCAAGGTGCGCCGTGCGCTCGGTGTGACCGCGTTCGGCGTCAACGGCGTCGTCTATCCACCCGGGTACGAGGGCTTTCTTCATTTCCACGACACACAGGACGAGCTGTACTTCGTACATCGCGGGCACGCACGCGTCGAGGTCGGGGGCGAAACTCATGAGCTCGGCGAGGGCGGGCTCGTCCATGTCGAGTCGACGACGCCGCGGAAGATCACGAACGCGAGCGATACCGAGGATCTCGTCCTCCTCGTCATCGGCGGCAAGGGCGGCTACGTCGAGCGCGACGGGCACCTCGTCGATCCCGACCGGGATCTCGCGCGCCGCCGGGCGTTCGGCGGGTGACGGAGCGAGCGGCCGGGCCTTCGGTCGAAGCGCTCGAGCACTCGCGCTATTTCCTGACGGAGTGGATGCCGCCGCTGCTGCGGGCGACAGCGGAGAGCGCGCCGCCGCACGCGCTGGCGGACCTCGGTGCGGGGGACGGCGCGACGCTGTGGCCGCTCGATCGTGCCGGCCTGGTCGGCGAGACGATCTACGCGGTCGACATCTCTCCGGAGCACGTTGCGCTGTGCGAGCGGCTCTCGGAGAAGGTGATGGGGATCGTCTCCGACGTGGCGCACGTGGCTGCGCTCGAGGACGAGTCGGTGGACGCCGTCGTGTCGTCCCAGGTGATCGAGCACTTGCCCGATGACCGCGCCCTCGCGCCGGAGATCGCGCGCCTGCTGAAGCCAGGCGGCTGGTTCTACGTGTCGAGCGTGATCCGCCGCCCGCGCGCGTTCTGGCTCTACAAGGGGAAGCCGCCGGCGCCGGAGCGGTGGCAGCTCGACCCGACGCACATGCGTGAGTACGGGTCGGAGCAGGAGTTCCGGGCGGCGCTCGAGCATCCGGAGCTGGAGCTCGACGTCGTGCGCTCGAATCCGCTGAAGTTCCCGGTCACGGATCCGTTGTTCCGCGCCGCAGCGGCGGCGGGGCTCGTCGCGCGAGACGAACTGCCGGAGATCTATCTCCGCCTGCCGCGGCGGCTCCGCGGGCTGCGGCGCAGGGTCGCGGTCCCGATCCCCGGCTACCGCTGGGTCGAGGCGACCGGGCGTAAGCGCGACGCGTAGAGACCGGCACGGCTCTCTAGGCCCGCCTCCCAAGTAACACGCGCGTGTACCCGCCCCGGGGACCCCGCCGAGGTACCCCGCGCTTCGAGCCTATCGCTGCGATTCAGACCTGTGGGTGTCGCGACTGTGCCGAGAGGCCGCGGCCCACGGCAACGCGCCGCGAACCGTTATGCGCTGCGCTGCTCCGCGACCGCGTGGAGGCGCTCGCGCAGGTCGTCCGCGTCGCCGGCGAGGTCGTCGAGACGCGGCAGCTGCGACAGGCTCTCGAGCCCGAAGACCCGCTCGAACAAGGGAGTCACGCGATAGCGCACCGCGCCGCCGGCGCCGTTGTCGCGTCCCGCCTCCGTGATCAACCCGCGCTCTACCAAACCCGCCACGGCCGAGTCCGCCGCCACGCCGCGGATCCGTGCGACCTCCGGCCGCGAGCACGGGCCGAGGTAGGCCACGATCGCAAGCGTCTCGAGCGCAGCCTGCGAAAGCCCACGCTGCACCGGCCGCTCGAACAGCCGCCCGCATGCCTCCGCCGCATCGCGCGACGCGCGGAACGCCCAACCGCCGGCCACCGACTCCAGCACGATCCCGCTTCGCCCCTCGCGGTAGCGCTCGGCCAGGAGCCGAAGGGCCATTTCAACCCGCTCCGCGTCGTCGTCCGCCGCAGCGGCGAGCTCCTCGAGCGGCAGCGGCGCGCTCGCCACCACGAGCAGCGCCTCGAGAGTTCGCGCGAGTTTGTCGAGCGGATTCGCTGTGACTAGGCGGAGCGGGCGTTCCACGCGAAGGTCCTTTCGTTTGAGGCGGCGGTTTCCTGCTCCAACCGTGCGACCCGGATCGGAGCAAACGGCGCCGCCTGGCTGATGGAGATTTCGTCGGCGCGGCGTAGGTCGAGGAGCGCCAGGAACGCCACAGCCTGCTCGGCACGCGACAGGCGCTCTACCTCCGCACCGAAGTCGAATACCGCCCGCCGCGTCAGCAGCGCGCGGAACCGCTCGAGGAACTGCGAGACCGGCGGGAACCGGACCTCCATGTGCGCCAGAGACACCGCCGGCGGCTCCTTCGCGAGGAGCCGAATCACGTTCGCCAGCGCCTCCGGGTCCTGCCGCGCGAGCGGACGCTCGGGCTCGGGCGCGAGCGGAGCCGGCCCCAGGCGGAAGAAGCGATCGCGCTCGGAGCTCAGTCGCTCCGACAGCCAGGCCGAAGCTTCCTTCATCCGCCGGTACTCCGCGAGTCGCCGCGCGAGCTCCTCCGCCGCTTCCTCCGGCTCGAGATCCGACAGCTCCGCCGCCTCCTCCTCGAAGAGGCCGCGCGCCTTCAGCTCGAGCAGGGCGGCGACGAGCACGAGGAACTCGCCACACGCGTCGAGGTCGAGCTCATCACGGTCGGCCAGGAGCTCAATGAAACGGAGGACGATCCCGGCGACGTCGACGTCCACGAGATCGAGCTCCTCCTTCAGGACGAGCGTCAACAGGAGGTCGAACGGCCCCTCGAAGGCGTCCAGGTCCAGGTCGAGCTCGCGCACAACCATGGCGTCGGACCCTAGTGCCCGGAGCGGACGCGGCTCTTCGGCACGGCCATGGTCGGCCGGTCGGGCACGGTTCGCCGCGCACGCGGGCGATCGGAGGGGGTCTCACGGCGGATGAACTGCCACCAGATGAAGAACGCCGTCGAGAGCACGAACAGGACGATCGACACGTAGGCGTTCAGCCGCAGGCCGGCGTACTCGTGCGCCGGATCGATCCGCAGGAGCTCCTCGAAGAAGCGCCCGATGCAGTAGTAGGAGACGTAGAGCGCGAAGAGGCCGGGCCGCCTGATCCGGAAATACCTGTCCACGAGTAGGAGGATCACGACGCCGACGATGTCGTACGTGAACTCGTAGAGGAACGTCGGGTGGAAGGTGGCGCTGTCGAAGTAGCCCTCGGGGCGGTGCTGCGGGTCGATCTCGAGTCCCCACGGCAGATCGGTCGGCTTGCCGAACAGCTCCTGGTTGAACCAGTTGCCCCAGCGGCCGATCCCCTGCGCGAGCAGCAGGCCCGGCGCGACCGCGTCCATGAACAGACGCACGCTCTGGTGGGACCGGCGCACGACGAATGCGCCTGCAAGAGCTCCGAACAGGATCCCGCCCCAGACGCCCAGGCCGCCCTGCCAGACCGCGAACGGGCCCCACCACTCGTCGGGCACCTCGTTCCAGCTCGTGATGTCGTGGTAGAGCCGCGCTCCGATGATCCCGGCCGCGACGCCCCAAACGGCCACGCGGAAGACGAGATCCCAGTCGCCGCCCCACTTGACCCAGCGGTACCCGGTCAGCGCGACGCACGCCGCGATCGCGAGCAGCAGCATCAGCCCGTACATGTGGATCGTGAACGGGCCGACGTCGATCGTCCCGCTCGAAGGCGAGGGGATGCTGGCGAGCAAGGTCACGGGCAGAAGATTCTGCCCACACCCGCGAGCGCCTGCCCGCTAGAGGAGAATCTTCAGCGCCAGCTCGGCAGGGCAGCCCCGCCTGACGAGGTCGATCGCGAGGTGGAGGTCGACGTCGAAGCGTCGCGCCAGCTTCGCCGCGTCCTGCGGCCGATAGCCGGCGAGCTCGAGCTGGTTGGCCCGCCAGGCCTCCACCACGTCGCTCTCCTCACGGATCAGTACCTCGGCAGCCATCTCTTGTATCTATTCGGACGGCGGGGCCGTCCGGTTCACCCTGAAGGGGTAATTCGCTGCGCCCTTAAGGGGTAATTTGCCGGGCCAGCTCCAGCATCTGGTTCTTGTCGAGGTCGCCCTCGAGGCGATAGGTCGTGTTGCCGACGACCCAGATCAGGACATTGCCCGCGAGCCGCGTCCTGATCTGACGCATGTTGGCCAGACCGAACTGCCACGCGAGCACATGGCTCCCCTCGATCCAGAGACCGTTACTGCCGAGCTGGACCGGCTCGACGGTGCTCGAAGGCGGCGCGAACTTCTTGAGGAACCCAACCTGGTCGTCGCGCATCTCTGCGAGCAGCATCGGCGTGCCTCGGTAGGTCAGGAGGGTCGCTATCAACCCGGGCTGGGCGTAATAGCGCGTCGGCCTCGGGCCTTCGAGGTCCGGGAGCCTCATCCGCAGGTGGGCGCGCAACTCCGCCGGACGGCGCGCGAGCGCCGGGCCGAGCCCGGCGGCCAGCGGCCGCTCGCGTGCGGGCGGCAAGGTGTCGACTCGTTCGACTGTCGCGGCGCCGATGTGGAAGAAGCGCAGGATCGCGCTCCGCGCGGGTGGAACCGCCATCGCGATTCCGAAGGCGACAGCGACGAGGGCCGCGGCGAACGCGACCGCCCGCCATCCGAACAGCCGCCGCCGCTCGAGCCGCGCGCGAACACCCGCCGCGAGATCCGGCTGCGGCGGAAGCTCGAGCTCTTGCCCGACGGCGACGAGTGCGCGCTCGAGCTCAGTCATACAGCTCCCTCAGCCGTTCGAGTGCGCGAGACGTCCGCGACTTGACGGTCCCGGCCGGAAGCTCGAGCGCTTCCGCGACCTCCTGCTCCGACAGGCCGACGAAGTAGCGGAGCGAGATCACGCTGCGCTGCTCCTCCGGCAGCTCGTTGACGGCGGCGATGAGCGCCCGGCTCTGCTCCGCGGAGAGCACGACGGTCTCGGGGGACGGGGCCGCGTCCCCCGAGGCTTCCTCCGCCGCGGCACGGACGGAGAGCTGTACCCGGCGGCCGGCCGAGCGGCGCCGGTTGCGAGCTTCGTTCGCAACGATCCGCAGGAGCCACGGCCGAAAGGGCGCGCCCGCACGGAAACGACCGAGCGCGCGCCACGCCTTGACGAAGCCGTCCTGCGCTGCCTCCTCCGCGTCTGCGGCGCTGCCGGCGAGCACGTACGCCGTTCGGAACGCGATTCCCTGGTATGCGTACACAAGCTCCTCGTAGGCGTCTTTGTCTCCGCGCTGCGCGCGCCTCACCAGATCGTCTTCGTCGAGTGGTCGGCCCACCACCGACGCTTCTACACCGCCGGCTGTTACGGAGTTCCGACGAGGATCACGCCGTCGCGCTGGAAGTGCTCCACATGACTAGTCTGAAAGCGCTATGCCGAAGCTCGTCGGAGTCAACCACATCGCCCTCGAGGTCGGGGACCTCGACGAAGCGCTCGCTTTCTGGGAGTCGATCTTCGGCGAGCTCGAGCTGCGCGGGCGAATGAGCAGGATGGCGTTCATCGACATGGGCGACCAGTTCATCGCCCTCGCCCAGGGCCGAACGCAACCACCAGATCGCGCCCGTCACTTCGGGCTCGTCGTCGACGACAAAGAGGCTGTGCGCGCGCGCCTGCGCGAGCTGGACATCCCGATCACAGGTGGCCGTGGCCTCGACTTCAGCGACCCGTGGGGAAACCAGATCCAGGTCGTCGACTATCGAGACGTCCAGTTCACGAAGACGCCGGAAGTTCTCCACGCGATGGGCCTCGACGACCTGGAAAAGTCCCAGTCCGCCCTGGCGGAGCTGCGCGAGAAGGGCGTGACGGTCTAGAGCTCGAATTGCGGCGCCGGCACGGGCGCCGCAAAGCGCGGCAGCGGGGCGCCCTCGCGCTCAACCGGCTCGAGGTACATGCGCGACCACGCCACGCGGTTACCGCGCACGCCGAAGATGATCGCGCCGCGAAGCTCGAGGATCGCACCGCTCCGGGCCGTGCCATGCGCGCGCCACTCGCTCCAGATCGTGTCACCGTCCTGCGTCGCCGCCGGAATCTCGATCCGCAGGTCGGGAACGTCGCGGATCACCTCGGCCCAGTTCTCACGCACGTCGTCTCGGGTGCTCGGTGCCGCGTCGGGATGGCGCGGCCGCTCACCGATGTAGTCCTCGTGGAAGAACTCGACGAACGCGTCGAGGTCGTGCGCGTCCAGCGCAGCACGCATCCGCTCGATAAGCAGTGGGACAACCTTCATGTCAGAACTTTGCCAAAGGCGAGGATGTAGCCGTTCGGATCCCGCACACGAATCTCGCGGAGGCCGTAGCCCTGGTCGGCCGGTTCCTGCATGACGTCCGCCCCGCGGTCGACGAGCTCTTCGTGCACGGCCTCGACGTCGTCGACGTAGATGTAGACGTCGAACATGTCCGGCGGGGCAGCGTTGCTGTTCGGCCGTGGAACAGCGCCGTGGAAGCACGCGAAGTGGAGATAGACGCCGTCGCGCGCGGCATATGCGTAGTGGTCCGGGAGTTGGTCGTAGTACGTGACGTCGAAGCCGAGCCGGTCACGGTAGTAGTCGCCGGCCTGGTGCACGTCCGGCACAAGGAGGACCGTCGCATGGGACTCGAGCTTCACGCCGCAGCCTGCGCGCGCGCCAGGATGTCTCCCACGACCTCCGACTTCGCGTCCGCGTAGTTCTGGACGTACTTCCACTCTCTCGCGGCGAGCTCGCGCTTCGCCCGAGCGTAGAGCTCCCGGTCGTCCTCATGATTGCGCAGCCAGTCGCGGAAGACGAGCATGCGTTCGACCTCTTCGCATCCCTGCGGGAAGACGTGAAGGTTGACCGGGGGATCGAAGCCTCGCAGCATTCGGTGCTGGAACCAGTCGGGCTCGCGCACGCGCAGCTCGTAGCCGATTGCCTCGAGCGGCGGGACGTACGCCGCCTCGTCGGTCGTGTCGGCGACGACGAGGTTGATGTCGATGAGCGGCTTCGCCGGCAGGCCGGGGACCGACGTTGACCCGACATGGTCCAGCTGCAGGACCGAGTCGCCGAGTGCCGCGCGGATCCGCGTAGCGGCACGCTCGAACCACTGCGGCCACTCCGGGTCGTAGTCCGCCACGATGATCTCCTGATACGTCGGAACCTCGCAGTCGCCGACGACCGCGGCCAAAATCTGCTCCTCGTCCATGCTGAACTTCTACAGGACGGCGGATTCGCCGAGCAGCGCCTTCGCCTCGGCGAAGAAGTCTGGCACGGGCCTCACCTTGTACTGCGGACCGAGGACGAGCTGCTTGGTCCCCTCGGACATCTCCAGCAGCAGGTTGACGCGTGAGTCACCGGGGAAGTCCTTGACCAGCGTCGCCAGGTCGCGGACGACACCCGCCCGCGCCAGACGCGCGTCGATCCGGATCGTCACGTCCCGTCGCTCCGCCACAGCCTCGAACGGCGACACCTCGATCGCCAGCAGCTTCGTCTCCCCCTCCTGCTTGTGGTCAACGCGGCCCTTGACGATCAGGATCCGATCGGTCGTGCACAGCTCGCGCGACTGCGCGTAGACGGAGTTGAAGACGACGACCTCGGCGCCGCCCGTGACGTCGTCGAGCCGCATGAACACCATCGGCTCGCCCTTCTTCGTCGTCAGGTGCTTGAGCCCGGACACGATCCCGCCGACCGTGACGACCTCGCCCTCTCGCCGCCGCTCGACGTCGGCCAGGGCGCAGTCCGTCTTGCGACGGAGCTGGTCGCGGATCGAATGCAGCGGGTGCTCCGAGACGTAGAGCCCGAGCACCTCCTTCTCGAGCCGCAGCAGCTCGTTCTTCTCGAACTCCTCGGCTGAAATCGGCGGATGCTCGACCTTGAACATGGACTCCTGCCCGAACAACGCTTCCTGCTGGCGCGCCGCCCCCGCACCGAGCGCAGACTCCAGCGCGGCCAGCATGCCCATCCGCCTCGCCCCGGTCGAGTCGAGCGCCCCGCACTTCACGAGCGACTCGAGGGCGCGCTTGTTCGCCGCAGCCGGATCGACCCGCTCGCAGAAGTCCCAGATAGAGGCGAACGCTCCGCCCTCGTCGCGCGCGCGAATGATCGCGCGCGCCGCAGGCTCCCCGACGTTCTTTACCGCCGAGAGCCCGAACCGGATTTTCCCCTCGACCACGGCGAAATCGAGCTGCGACGTGTTGACGTCGGGCGGTAGCACCTCGATGCCCATCTCGTCGCACGCGTTGACGTAGATGGGCACCCGGTCCTTCGTGTTCATCACGGAGGAGATCAGTGCTGCCATGTACTCGCGCGGATGGTGCGCGCGCATGTAGGCCGTTCGGTAGGCGATCAGGGCGTAGCACGCGGCGTGCGCCTTGTTGAAGGAGTAGTCCTGCGACGCTTCGATGTCCTTCCAGAGCTGATTGGCGACACTCGGGGGTGTACCACTCGCGGCGCACCCCTCGAGGAACCGTCCCTTCAGAGACGCCATGAGTGAATGGATCTTTTTGCCGATCGCCTTGCGGAGATCGTCAGCTTCTGCGGGAGAGAAACCCGCGATCTGTTTCGCGATCTCCATGAATTGCTCCTGGTACAGACATGTCCCGAAGGTCGTACCGGTGATCGCCCTCAGCCGTTCGTCGATGTACGTAACCGGCTCCTGGCCGTTCTTGCGCCGCGCGTAGACGGGGATATACGCCATCGGCCCGGGCCGGTAAAGCGCGACCAGTGCGATGAGATCTTCGAACTCCGTCGGCTTGACTTGGCGCAGGGCCTCGCGCATTCCAGACGATTCAAACTGGAAGACACCCGTCGCCTCACCGCGTGCGAGCATCTCATAGACCTTCTTGTCGTCGAGCGGCAGCTTCCCGTAGTCGAGCCCGTTACCGACGAGCTGCTTCGCCTTCTCGAGGACGTCGAGGTTACGCAGGCCCAGAAAGTCCATCTTCAGCAGACCGAGCGCCTCGACGTCGCCCATCGCGAACTGCGTCACGAGCTCCTGGTCGGCCCCCTTCTGCTGGAGCGGGACGTACTCGGTCAGTGGCTTGTCGCCGATGACGACCCCGGCGGCGTGGATCGAGTCCGCACGAACGAGCCCTTCGAGCGGCTTCGCGAGGTCGACGATCTCACGCACGGTTGGGTCGGCGTCGTACTGCGCCTTCAGCTCCTGGCCTTGCTTGAGGCATGCGGCGAGCGTCTGCCCGGGTCCCTCGGGGATGGCCTTCGCGATCTTGTCGACGACGCCGTAGGGGATCTCGAGCACGCGGCCGGCGTCGCGCACCGCCGCGCGTGCGGCCATCGTCGAGAACGTGATGATCTGGGCGACCCGATCACGGCCGTACTTCTCCGCGACGTAGTTGATGACGCGGTCGCGTCCGTCGACGGCGAAGTCGATGTCCATGTCTGGCATCGACTTACGGCCGGGGTTCAGGAACCGCTCGAACAGCAGGTCGTACTTGATCGGGTCGATGTCGGTGATCTCAAGGCAGTAGGCGACGAGACTGCCGGCTGCGGAACCGCGCCCGGGCCCGACCTGAATCCCGTTCCGCTTCGCAAACGCGATGAAATCCCAGACGATCAAGAAGTAGTCGGTGAATCCGAGCTCCCGGATCGTTTTGAGCTCGAACTTGAGCCGCTCGTGGAGTTCCGGCGTGGCGCGTTCATATCGTTTTTGCAGGCCTTTTTCGGTCAGCTCGAGGAGGTACTCGAAGGCGTCGCGGTCGTCAGGCGTCGGAAACTTCGGCAGCAGGATCCCGCCTAGCGCGAGCTCGACGTTGCAGCGCTCGGCGACCTCGACGGTACGCCGGAGAGCGTGCTCGTACCCCGCAAAATCGGCCGCCATCTCCTGCGGGGACTTGAAGTAGAAGTGGTCGGTATCGAACTTCCAACGCGAGGGGTTCTTGAGGGAGTCGCCGGACTGGATGCAGAGCAGCGCCTCGTGCGCGCGCGCGTCCTCATGTCGCAGGTAGTGGACGTCGCCGGTCGCGACGAGCCCGAGCCCGGTCCCCTCCGCGAGCTTCGCGAGCTGCGGGTTGATGCGCTGCTGGGGCTCGAGATGCGCGTTCTGGATCTCGACGTAGGTGTTGTCGGCGCCGAAGATCTGGACAAGTCGGTCAAGGTCGCCGGCCGCGTCGGCGGGCCGACTCTCCTCGAGCGCCTTGCAAACGCGGCCGGAAAGGCAGCCCGAGAGCGCGAGCAACCCTTGCGAGTGCGTCGACAGCAGCTCCCAGTCGACGCGCGGCTTGTAGTAGTAGCCCTCGAGGTACCCCGCCGAGGTGAGCTTGATCAGGTTGCCGTAGCCGGCGTTGTCGGCGGCGAGGAGCGTGAGGTGCGCATTCCCCTTCGTCTGGGCACGGCGGTCGTCGGTGACGTAGACCTCGCAGCCGAGGATGGGCTTGATCCCCTGCTTGCCGGCCTCGCGGTAGAGCTCGATCGCCCCGGCCATGGAGCCGTGGTCGGTGAGCCCCACGGCGGGCATCCCGAACTCGGCGGCCCGAGCAGTAAGGCCCGGGACCCGACATGCCCCGTCGAGGATGGAGTACTCCGAGTGGACGTGAAGATGGACGAACGGCGCCTCGGACACGGGAAGCCCATCCTAGTGCCGGCTCAGGATGACGCTAGAAGAGTCCGAGTACGACCCTCAGAGCGTCGTCGACGGCCCGCAGATCACTCTGGGCCAGCGTGCCGGCCCGCCGGCCAAGGCGTGATCGTTCAAGCGCCCGTACCTGCTCCGTGAGGACTCTCGTCTTCCGGCCGGCGATCTGCACCTCGGGGCGAAACACGGTCGCCAGCGCGGTGGTCGACGTCGGCACGACGACGACTGTCGAAAGCTCCTCCAGGAAGTCCGTCTGCACAACGACCGCGTAACGCCGACCCCGCTGCTCGCGCCCTCGGGTTCACATTTGTCATACAGACACCGAACCGCGTCACACGCCCGCAACTTCTACAGATTGTGTCGAGCGTGTGCCGAGGTCGCGGAGCAGCGGCGACTCCTACAGGCCTTGGTACTCGACGACTCACCTGGCGGTAAGATATCTCGCGGTGGCGAAACAGATATCCAAACCAGACAAGACCTCAATGGTCATCGACCGTGCGAAGGCGGAGAAGGTGCGCAAGGCGCTCGGAACGGAGACACTCGCGGCAACCGTCGACGCCGCTTTCGACGAGGTGCTTCGACTCGAAGCACACCGGCGTCTCATGGATCGAATCCGCAGGGACGGTGGCATTGGCCCGCCGCCCGACGAGCTTCGCCGCTTGCGCAGGCGGCGTACTCCTCCTGTATCTCGCTGACACAAGCGCCTGGCTTCGGAGCGGTCAAGTCGCCGACCGATGGGACGCCCTCCTCAAGGCAGATGAGCTCGCACTCTGCCTGCCTGTGCGACTCGAGCTCCTGCTGTCGGCACGCGGACCTGCGGACTTCCGTGCGCTCGCCGAAGACCTTGGTCGATTCAGATATTTCCGGGTCGACGAGCGCAGCGAGGAGCGCGCGGTGCGGATTCAGGCGGCTCTCGCCGAGCGCAGCCAGCATCGTGGCCCAGGCCCGGTCGACCTGCTGATCGCCGCGATCGCAGACGTGAACGGCGCGATCCTCCTCCATTACGACCGCCACTTCGAGTCGATCGGCCGAGTCACCGGCCAACCGACCGAATGGCTGGCGCGACGCGGCTCTCTCGAGTGACCGGCACCGTGCTCCCCGGGTCGTCCGATGCGGGTCGCACCATTCCGGGAGATGCCCCTGCCCCGGAGCCCGTACTGCAGGGAGTGCGGCCGCGAGTTGCTCGATTCCCGCTGGTCGCCTCTGTGCGCGGTGTGCTACGAGACACTCCGCCAGGAGCAGCGGCGTGAGCACATCCGGCCGCCGCGGCTCGACGAATCGGTGTGGACTGATCCTTCGCTGCTCGAGGCGAAGTTCGACGCAGCACTGGGCGGCAAGCTGCCATGACCGGCAGCCCCGCCGCGATGGTGACGCTCTTCGTTCTCGTCGTCATCATCGCTATCGCGATCGCCACGTTCTTCCCACGCAAGGTCACGGCAACGTGCGCGCTTCTGGGAATCCCGATCGCGCTCTTTATGAACGCGACCCTCGGCGGGCTCTACGCTCTCCTCCTGGTCGTTGTGGGCGTGATGCTCGTGCTCCTGCTGCACACGATCTCGGACACCTACCGCCTTCTTCGCGCCGCAGACAGCAGACCGCGCTACGCCGCCCCGAAGCGGCGCGCGTCCACGCGCCGCTCCGAACGCTCGCGCATCGCCGCCTAGCCCGACTCGCTCCGCGCAGCCCGCGGCGCTTCGATCTGCACGTGGGGCAGCCAGGTGAGCCAGCGCGGCAGGTACCAGTTCCAGCGTCCGAGTAGATGCATCATGCTCGGCAGCAGCACCGAGCGGACGAGCGTGGCGTCCAGCAGGAGCGCGACGGCCACGCCGAACCCCATCTGCTGGAACATGATCAGCTCACCGCGCGCGAAGCCGGTGAAGACAAGGATGATGATCAGGGCGGCGCCGGTGATGATCCGCGCCGTCGACGCCACGCCGTAGGTCACGGCCCTCGTGGTGTCGCCGACGTCGTCGTAGCGCTCCTTGATCCGGCTGAGCAGGAACACCTGGTAGTCCATCGAGAGCCCGAACAGCACCGAGACTGTCTCTTATACACATCTCCGAGCCCACGAGACATTCGGTACAA
>JBKPMS010000013.1:0-6075 GCA_046732275.1 Actinomycetota bacterium
GGCCGGCGAGGAGGGCAGTCATCGCCTGCGGCAGGCTCGACCCGCGGCGATCGACGTAGACGACCTGCTCGCCCTGCAGGAAGGCGACCTTCACCGGCGCAGCACCATGTGACTCAGCGCCGGGCGACGAGAGCGCAGCAGCGACAAGGAGCAGCACGAGCATCGAGCGACTCTAGTGCAGCGTCGAACCGAACCGACCGCCCAGACGAATCAGCGGCGTAGGCCAACCGATCCAAGGAGAACGTCATGACAAAGCTGCTGCTCGGCCTCGCGTTGCTCGCCGCAATGGCTACCCCGGCCGTGGCTTCCGCGGGCTACGCCAACTCCGGCGTGATGTTCGTCACGCCGAGGGCAGGTGCGACGACGAAGTCGAAGGTCACGTTCACCGTCAAGCTGCGGAACTTCAAGCTCGACGCGAAGGACGTCGGGAAGATGAGGAAGCCGAACATGGGCCACCTCCACTTCTCGATGGACAAGGGCAAGTACGACCACCCCAAGTACTCGGGTGTCAACGGGAAGCTCGCCGTCATGCTCGGCACCGCCGGCAAGTACTCGCCCGCAGTCACGCCGACTATCACCTACGCGAACCTGCCCAAGGGCAAGCACACGCTCGTCGTGATGCTGGCGAACAACGACCACTCTCTCGCCGGCCCGAAGGCGTCGGTCACCTTCACCATCAGGTGATGTCGAAGCGCCGAGCGCCCACAGAGGCAGCACATGGGGATGCATGGGCCATGGGGATGGGCCACCCGGCCCACCTCTTTGCCGCCCTCTTGGGGGTCACACTCGGCCTGGCATTCGTCGGCGGTGCTTCCGGCTCGGCCGGGAGCACGGCCACACGCCCGCCCATCACCATCCGCGTCGGCGACTTCTTCTACAAGCCGAAGCTCGCGACCGTCCACGTGGGACAGGCGGTGCGGTTCGTGAACGTCGGCAAGATCCCTCACACGGTCGCCGACACGGATGCGCGCGGCGCGATTCGGTCACGCCTGATCAAGCCTCGTCCGCTCGAACACGCCCAGGCGCAGGTCGTTCGCTTCACGAAACCGGGCCGCGTCTCGTATCTCTGCACGTTCCATCCGACGTTGATGAAGGGCCGGATCGTTGTCGTGCGTTAGGCTCGACCGACCGTTACCGACGAAGGAGGTCGCACCCTATGTGGGCACGCATCGCGTCGTTCGAAGGCGGGGACACGGAGAAGCTCCAGAAGCTCAACGAGGAGCGGATGCAGTCGGGCGAGATGAATCCACCCGAAGGGATCAAGCGGGTCATGGTGCTCGCGGACGAAGAGAACAACCGCAGGATGTTCGTCGCCATGTTCGACAGCCGCGAGGCGGTTGAGGCGGCTGAGCCCAGGTTCGAGTCAATGGGAGACGAGGTCCCGGAGGACGTGCGCGGCCGGCGCACCGGGGTCGACTACTACGAGGTCGTCTTCGAGCAGTCGATGTAGCGGCGCCGCCTAGCCGCGGCGGAACAACCCGAGGAACGACCGCCACAACGCGCCGACCCCGAGCCTGAGGCCGCCGACCGGGCGCGATTGCTCCTGGACGGCGGCGGCGGCTTCGTCGTTCGTTCCCGCCAGTTGCTTCTGGAGGCAATCGGCGAACTGGCCCACGAGCTGCGACGACACGTCCTCGACCAGGCCCCTGCCGTATTGCGCGACGGCTCCCGCAAGCACCAGGTCGGTGGCGATGTCGACGCGTGTCCCGCCGTTCTGCGGCGTGAGGGACGAGTCGATTGTCGCGGACGCATTGCCCCTCCCTCGCGCCTCGCGCGCCTTCGCCGACAGCCTCGTCTTACGCCCGGCCGCGTCGGCTTCCTCGCGCTTGACGTCCGTCTTGAACGAGAGCGCGATCGGGCCGAGCTTCACGGCCATCGTCGCCTTCCAGGTGGTGTCGTCGATCTCCTCGTCGAGCGTCGCGCCGGGCATACAGGGAATCACGCGATGAACGTCCATCAGCAGGTCCCAGACCTGTTCGGGCTGGGCGGGAACCTCGAACGAGTTCTCGAGCTTCATCCGGCCTGAGCTGCCTCGAACGCCGCGGCGATCGCGCGCCTGGCCATCACTGTCGCCAGATGTACCCGATACTCGCCGGACGCATAGGTGTCGCCGACGGCGCCTGAGAGCGCCGCCCGCACCTTCTCCGCGGCTGCAGCAATTGCGGCTTCGTCGACCGGCGCAATGCCGATCAGCGCGTTTGCGGCATCGGCTGCGACCATGGGCGTCCCCGTTACGCCACCGACGACGAGCTTCGCCTCCGAGCACTTGCCGCCCTCGACCTCGAGCACAGCGGCGACGGCCGCGACCGCGTATCCCGAGGCGGGATGCCGGTGCTTCACGTAGGCCGCCCCGCTACCGGCACCGACGGACGGAACTCGGACGCTCGTCACGAGCTCGCCCGGCTGCAACGACGTGGTGAAGATTCCGGTGAAGAAGTCATCGGCCGCGATCTCACGCTCGCCGCCCTCACCGACCGCGGTGATCGTGGCGCCGAGCGCGCTCACGACCGTCGGGTAGTCTGCGCCCGGATCCGCGTGCGCAAGGCTTCCTCCGATCGTGCCGCGGTTGCGGACCTGGAGGTCGCCGATCCCCTCGGCGGTCTCGGCTAGCACGCGGCACCGCGACCGCACCACTTCGGACGCGGCCACGGCGGCGTGCGTCGTGAGTGCGCCGACCTTGACCGATTCGCCGTCCTCCTCGATCGCGTCGAGGCCGGGAATCCGGCCGAGGTCGACGATCGTCCCCGGCTCTGCGAGGCGGAGCTTCATCAGCGGCAGGAGGGAGTGGCCGCCGGCAAGCGCACGCGCATCCGCTCCCGACAGCAGCCCGACCGCCTCGTCGAGGCTCGTCGGACGCTTGTACTCGAACTCGGCTGGACGCTGTGTGAACATCGCGCTCCTCTCAGCTCTTCGCGGCTTGCATCGCGGTCCAGACACGCTCGGGCGTCAGCGGCATGTCGATGTGCCGGATCCCGAGCGGCGCGAGCGCATCGACCACCGCATTCACGACCGCCGGCGTCGACGCGATCGTGCCTGCTTCGCCGACGCCCTTGACGCCCAATGGGTTCGTGTCCGTCGGCGTCTGCGTCCTGTCGAGCTCGATCGGCGGCATCCAGTCCGCCCTCGGCACCGCGTACTCCATGAGGCTCGATGTCCGCAGCTGCCCGTTCTCGTCGTAGACCGCACCCTCCAGGAGCGCCTGCGCCACGCCCTGCACGATGCCGCCGCGCACCTGGCCGTCGACGATCATCGGGTTGATCACGTTGCCGACGTCGTCGACGGCGACATAACGCTGCAGCTCAACCGCGCCCGTGTCCGCGTCGACCTCGACGAGCGCGACGTGCGTCCCGAACGGGAAGGTGCAGTTGGGCGGGTCGTAGTAGGACGTGTCGTCGAGGAAGGGCTCCTCGCCTTCCGGCAGGTCGTAGCCGAGTGCCGCAGCGCCTGCGATCTCCTGGATCGTTTTCGCGGTCGCGGGCGAGCCCTTCACGTACGCCTTCCCGCCCTCGAACTCCACGTCGTCGACGTCGGCCTCGAGCATGTGCGCGCCGATGCGGCGGGCTTTGCTCTTGATCCGCTGCAACGAGTTGTAGACGGCGACGGCGCCGACTGCAGCGCTTCGGCTCCCGTACGTCCCATAGCCGAACGGCACGCCGAGCGTGTCGCCGAGCTCGACCGTCACGTCCTCCGGGGGGACTCCGAGCTCCGACGCGACGATCTGCGTGACCGTCGTCTCGTGCCCCTGCCCGTGTGACTGCGTGCCCGTGGTGACCACGACCTTGCCGGTGAGATGGACGCGCACGTTCGCGCTCTCCCACATCGAGGCGCCCCATCCCTGCCCCACCGTGCCGATCCATGCCGAGGGCGCGACGCCGCAGATCTCGACATAGCTCGAGAAGCCGATCCCGAGGTAGCGGCCCTCCTTGCGTGCCGCCTCCTGCTGCTCGCGGAAGTCCTCGTAGCCGACGAGCTCGAGCGCCCGTCCGAGCGTCTTGTCGTAGTCGCCCGAGTCGTACGAGAGCCCGGCAAGGATGCCGGGGTCGTACGGGAAGGCTTCAGGCGGGACGAAGTTCCGCCGGCGCACCTCGACCGGGTCGAGCTCGAGCTCGCGCGCGACGAGATCGACCGCACGCTCGACCGCATACGTCGCTTCCGGCCTCCCGGCACCGCGGTACGCGTCGACCATGCCGGTGTTCGTGTAGACGCCCTGGACCTGGCAGTGGATGTTCGGGATCTTGTAGGCGCCCGAGAGCATCCGACCGTAGAGGGTGGTCGGAATCCCCGGCGCGATCGTGGAGAGGATCCCGCCCAGGTTCGCGAGGGTCTTCACCTTCAGCGCAGTGATGGTTCCGTCGCGCTTTGCGCCGACCTTGACGTACGTGACGTGGTCGCGGCCGTGCGTTGTCGCCGCGTAGTTCTCGCTCCGGCTCTCCATCCACTTGACCGGTCGGCCCGCCTTCTCGGCGAGCGCGGCGACGAGGACGTACTCCGGATACAGGAAGATCTTCGTCCCGAACGCACCGCCGACGCGCGGCGCGATGCAGCGGATCTTCGTCTCCGGGATGCCGAAGACGAACGCGGTCATCAGCAGACGCATGATGTGCGGGCACTGCGACGTCATCCACACGGTGTACTCGCCGCTGACCGGCTCGTATGTCGCCGCGGCGCCGCGCGGCTCCATCGGCGTTGGCAGCAGCCGCTGGTTCACGAGTCGCTGCTCGACGACCACCTCGGCTTCCTCGAGCGCCTGGTCGGTCGCCGCCGCATCGCCGGTCTCCCAGTCCATCACGACGTTGCCTTTGGCAACGTCGTGGAGCTGCAGTGCGCCTTCGTGGACCGCCTGCTCGACGTCTACGAGGACCTCGAGCGGTTCCCAGTCGACCTCGATCAGCGACAACGCATCCTCCGCGGCGGCGCGCGTCTCGGCGACGACTGCTGCGACACCGGCGCCGGTGAACGTGACGCGGTCGACCTCGAGCACACGCGGCGTAGCGACGAAGTTCTCGGTCCCGCCGGCCTGCCAGGCGCACGGCAGCGCCGGCAGGTGTTCGAAGTCTTTCCCGGTGTAAATGCCGATCACGCCCGGATGAGCCGCCGCCTGCTCTGTCTCGATGCTCTTGATCCGCGCGTGTGCGTAGGGTGAGCGCAGCACGGCGACGTAGGCCATCCCCGGCAGCTTCAGGTCGTCCAGGTACTTCGCCGCGCCCGTGATCATGCTCGGGTCCTCAACGCGCTTCATACGCGCGCCGACGAGGTTCGTCGTCTGCTCTTCGACCTGCGTCGTCATCGCGCCACCCCCGAGAAACCGGCCGCCGCCTCGCGGACCGCATCGACGATGTTCTGGTAGCCGGTGCAGCGGCAGAGATTGCCTTCGAGGCCATGCCTGATCTCGGGATCGGTGAGGCTGCCGCCGTTCGACCGAATCAGTTCGACGCCCGTCATGATCATTCCGGGGGTGCAGAAGCCGCACTGCAGGCCGTGCCGCTCCCAGAACGCCTCCTGCAGCGCATGCAGCTCGCCGCCCGTCGCCAGGCCCTCGATCGTCGTGATCTCCGTGCCGTCCGCCTGAACCGCGAGCACGGTGCACGATTTCACCGCATGGCTGTCGAGATGGATCGTGCAGGCGCCGCACACCGAGGTGTCGCAGGCGATCTTGGTGCCGGTCAGGTCGAGGTCGTCGCGGAGGAAGTCCACGAGCAACGTGCGCGGTTCGACCTCGACTTCGTGCCGGACCCCGTTGACGGTGAGCGCTATGGGTATCAACGCGTTCCTCCTCTCGCAGAATCAGACGAGCGCTGCCTCGAACTTGCGCAGGCAGCCGGGACCGCAGAAGTAGTAGGTGGTGCCGTCGTGCTCGAGCGTGTGCGCGGCGCGTTCGAGGGCGACGACCATGCCGCAGATCGGGTCGATCGCCGTTGCCGGTGCGTCGAGCGGCCCTGGGCCGCGAGGCTCGAGGTGCCGCCACGCGACGAGCTCGGCGAGGATCGCGACGGCGATCTCGTCCTGCGAAGAGGGGCCGAGGTCGAGGCCGGCGGGTGAGCGAATGCGCGCCAGCGCTTCCTCGTCCACGCCCCG